>CALBAF010000444.1 GCA_937926415.1 uncultured Actinomyces sp. | reverse complement strand
AACACGGTGGCGCCCTTCACCTCCTTCCGCACGAGGATCCGCGCCTGGAAACGCCACTGAGTGCCACCGAGCGCCACCGCGGGTAGGACACGATTCATGGGGGCCACCGACGTCTTCGGTGGCCCCCATGAGATCAGAGAGTGCTGACGTCACTTGGAGGTGATCGCCTCAGCAAGCTCCTCGAAGCAGCTGACGTAGGCGTCGATCGCTTCATCCGTGTGGGTCACCGACAGCGTCCACTCCTCCTCGCGGCCCGGAGTCATGAAGATCCCCCGGTTCATGTTGAACAGCCACGCGAGCTCGGACAGCTCCGCGTTCTGGTGCTCCTTGAAGGACTCGTAGTCGACGACCTTCTTGGGGGAGAAGGTGACGCACCCCTTGCCGCCGACGCCCACCGCGTAGCCCGGAAGGTTGTAGCGCTCAATGACCTCCGTGCAACCCGCGAGAATGCGATCGTTGAGGTGGTCGAGGTGGGCGTATGCCTCCGGGTTGAGGACCTTCTCGAGGTTGGCCCGCACTGCGGCCATCACCAGGGGGTTGCCGTTGTAGGTGCCGACCTGGAAGACGGTGTGGTCCTCCACCACGGACATGACTTCCTCGGTACCTCCGATGGCGCCCGAGGGCAGACCGCCACCCAGGGCCTTGGCCATAGTCACCAGGTCGGGAGTCACTCCGAAGCGCTGGGTGGCGCCGCCCGGACCGATGCACAGGCCGGTCTTGACCTCATCGAAGATCAGGACGACGCCGTGTCGCCGGGTGATCTCGCGGACCTGCTCCAGATATCCCGGTTCCGGCAGCACGACGCCCAGGTTCATCATGGCCGGCTCCATGATGACGCAGGCGGGCTTACGCCCCTCATCGGTCAGCCGGATGATGCGGCGCTCCATGGCCTCGGCATCGTTGAAGGGAACCGGCACCGTCATCTGGACGGTGGCGTCGGGAATGCCGCCTCCGTAGGGCAGCGAGGCCAGGTTGTCACGGTCACCGATCTTGTCGTACTCGACGCCGATCGAGACCATGACGGTGTCGTGGTGCCCGTGGTAGGAGCCGAAGATCTTCATGACCGTGTCGCGACCGGTGTAGGCGCGTGCAATACGGATCGCGTCCATCGTGGACTCCGAGCCCGAGTTCGTGTAGCGCCACTTCGGCAGCCCCCACCTGCTCGAGAGGTTCTCCGCCACCGCCAGGGCGTCCTCGGTCGGGGCGGCGAAGTGGGTGCCCTTGCCGTACCGCTCCTGAATGGCTTCTCCGATCACCGGGTGGGCATGCCCCTGAAGCATCGATCCGAAGCCGTTGTGGAAGTCCCACATCTCGTTGCCGTCAACATCCCAGACCTTCGGCCCCTGCCCCCGTTCGAGGTAAATGGGCCAGGGCTCGCGCAGCTGGTACGAGGAGGCGACTCCGCCGGAGAGACTGTTCCTCGCGCGGTTGTACATGTCGCCGGATCCCTTGGTCCGTTCATTGAGGCGCTTGGACTCGATCTCCGTCAGCTCAGCGACTCGCTCCATGTTGATGCTCATTGCTCACTCCTTCGTGGTCCGGCCTGGCGTCCACATATCGTGTGTTTGATTACCGGCGCATCGATCAGCTGTGTCCGTCGATGCGATGACAATGTGTTTCCTCTCAGTTCCTTCCGCCGGCCTGGCGCGGAGTGAGCTGTTTTCATGTGTGTGTTCGCTCCGGTTCACTGCATCTATGACGCAGCACGGAGCTGGGAGGCTTCACCATCGTCCTCCTCTAAGACAGTTGCCACCTTCAACTCCTCGGTGACAGCGTCGGATCGTGCGATCACCTCCCCGCGGAAGAAGGCCGGTGCTCGGACGTACTGTACGAGCATCAGCACCACGCCCAGGAGAATGAGGGCGAGGGTGAGGACGAAGACGAGACCGACGCCGAAGACCTGCGATCCCGACCCATTCTCCGGGTCGAGGGAGTCTTTCAAGGTCAGGCCGAGGAGCGAGAAGAGGATGAGACCCCCCAGCCCCGGCGAGACCAGCATGAAGAGGATAAGACCGCCCAGTCCCGGTGAGACCAGCGTGAAGAAGAAGTTCCTCACTGAGGAGAACCATTTCCCTCGAAAGTACCATACCGCGGCGAAGGCGGTGAGACCGTAATAGAAGGCGATCATCGCCCCCAGGGTCTGAACCGTGTCCCACAGGACGGAGGTGGATACGAATCGCAGCAGCGTGTAAAAGGTCGAGGCGGCG
>CALBAF010000443.1 GCA_937926415.1 uncultured Actinomyces sp. | reverse complement strand
GTCAGCTCGCGCAGGATGCGCGCGCCGGCCTCGTCGATCGTGCCGGCTGCCTCGCGGCGGCGCAGCAGGAGGACGGGCAGCGTGTCCACACCCTCGCGTAGATCGGTGCCGGGGGTCTTACCCGACTGCTCGCCCGAGGACGCCAGGTCGAGCACGTCGTCGGCAATCTGGAAGGCGACGCCCACCTTCTCGCCGAAGTCGCTCACCACGTCAGCCATCAGCTGGCCGGCGCCCGACAGGAGCGCACCGAAGGACGCGGCGGTGGACACGAGCGAGCCCGTCTTATCCGCCAGGACCTGCAGGTAGAAGTCGACGCGATCGGCGCCGTCCGTCGGACCGAAGGTCTCATTGAGCTGGCCCTCGCACAGACGCTCAAACGTGCGTGCGTGGTGGGCGACCATCTCCGGACCCAGCGAGGCCACCAGCAGCGACGCGCGGGCGAACAGAATGTCGCCGGCGAGGATCGCGCGGTTGTTGCCCCACAGGTGCTGAGCGGACGGAACGCCGCGACGCGTGGGCGCCGAATCCATGACGTCGTCGTGGTACAGGGACGCCAGGTGCGTGAGCTCGACCGCCGTCGCAGCCGTGATGACCTGCTCGTCGAGCGCACGCTCGGGCTCGCCCAGCTGCGCGCACACGAGGGTGAGCAGCGGACGCATCCGCTTGCCGCCCGCGACCGCAAGGTGGCGAGTCAGCTCGTCCGTCAGGTCACGAGACGAGGACACAGCGTCGAGGAGACGACGCTCGACGACCTCGAGCCCCGGGGTAATACGGGACTCGAGGTCGGGAACATGAAGATCGGGTGTTTGAGCGCTCACGGAATCAGTATGACGATCTTTTCGAGCAGACTCAACACGGGACCGGGGAAGACGCCCAGGGCGAGCGTCCCAATCGCGCACACGGCGATCGCCAGAGCGGACAGGCCCTCCGACTGCACCACGACGGACTCCTCGCTGGGCTCAGTGAAGAACATCAGGCGTACGAGGCGGAAGTAGTAGAACGCGGTGATCGCCGAGGCCACGAGGCCCACGATCGCGAGCCAGCCAACGCCGCCCTTGATCGCGTCGGAGAAAATCACGAACTTACCAATGAAACCGCCCGTCAGCGGGATGCCCGCGAACGACAGCAGGAAGACCAGCATCGCGCCAGCGATCCACGGGTTGGTGCGGCCGATGCCCGCCCACTTGCGCAGGCTCGTCGCCTCACCCAGGACGTTGCCATCCGCGTCGCGGCCACGCACCAGCGTGACGACACCGAAGGCGCCGACCGTCGCCAGGCCGTAGCCGAGCGTGTAGAACAACACATGGCCCGTGCCGCCCTTTTCCATCGCGAGAATACCCATCAGGATGAAGCCCGCGTGGGCGATCGAGGAATAGGCCAGCATGCGCTTGACGTCATCCTGCACGAGGCCGGCGAAGGTACCGACGAGGATCGTCAGGACCGCCACGGCCGCGAAGATGTACAGGAAGTCCCACTGCAGGTAGGCGGCCGCAACCGTGTAGAAGCGGATCATCGCAGCGAAGGCCGCGATCTTCACGGCCGCTGCCATGAAGCCCGTCACCGGGGTCGGGGCGCCCGTGTAGACGTCGGGAGTCCACGCGTGGAAGGGAGCAGCGCCCACCTTGAAGAGCAGACCCACCATCACGCAGAACACGCCCACGAGGACCATCCACTCCATGTTGGTGTGGGTGGAGATGGCCTCGGCCAGCGCGGAGATGCGCAGCGAGTTGGAGAAGCCGAAGAGGAAAGCGGAGCCCATGAGCAGGAAGCCCGAGGAGAAGGCGCCGAGCACGAAGTACTTGAGGGCCGACTCGTAGGACAGCTGGCGACGACGGCGGGCCGTGGCAGCCATGATGTACAGGGGCAGCGACATGACCTCGAGGGCCACGAACAGGGTCACGAAGTTATCCGCCGCGGGGAAGATCATCATGCCGCCCAGGGAGAACAGGGTCAGCGGGAAGATCTCGGAACGCTGGTAGCCCTTGCGCTCCGACAGCTCCTCGGCGGCCGAGTCCGGGCGATCCGAGGGCTGGCCGGCGAACGCGCCGTCACCGACGGAGGTACGGTCGGCCATCACGAGGACGGCGAAGAAGCCGATGATGACGAGGGCCGACTGAGCGGCGACCGTCAGCGGATCCTCCATGTACTCCCCCAGCGTCACCGGAGTCTCCAGGACGGGGACCCAGCGCAGGGCGAGCATGACGCACGCGCCGGCGGTCGCCAGGATCGACAGGCCGATCACGAGGGGACGGCGCGCCTTGACCGGGGCAAAGGCCTCGACGAGGACGCCGAGGACCGCGCCACCCAGCACGATGAGGATAGGCGCGAGGCTCACCCAGTGAACCTCGGGGGCCTGGAAGTTAGCCATGGGTAGAACGTTCACTGTGCGCTCCCTTCAGCGGTGGCGCCGACCTGCGTGGTGGGCAGGCCGAGGTCTGAAGCAACCGGGGTCAGGGCGCTCACAAGAGGCGCCGACCAGATACCAAGGATCAGCATCGCGGCCACGAGCGGCACCATGACGCCGCGCTCACGGCCGTTCAGGTCCGTCAGGTCTTCCTTACCCTTGCCGGGGGCGCCGGTGAAGACGCGCTGGTAGGGCATGAGCACGTAGAGGGCGGCGATAACGACGCCAAGAACCGCGAATAGCGCCAGCGGACCGCTGACCGTCCACGTACCCATGAGCACAAGGTACTCGGGAACGAAGCCGGACAGACCGGGCAGGGCGATCGACGCGAGGCCGGACACGAGCCACAGGCCCGCGAGGACCGGGGTCACGCGCTGCATGCCGACGTACTCGCGCATGTCCTGCGTGCCACCGCGGCGGGAAAGCCAGCCGGAGAGCAGGAACATCGCGGCGATCGAGACACCGTGAGCGACCATGTAGAACATGGCGCCAACGAGAGCGATCTGCGAGCCGATGAAGATGCCCAGGACCATGAAGCCGAAGTGCGACACCGAGGTGTAGGACACCAGACGCATGATGTCGTTCTGGCCGTTGGCGGCCAGGCCGCCCCACAGGATGGAGATGACGGCGAGCGCGCACATGACCCACTTGGCGGAAGCCGCTGCGCCGGGGGTCAGCTGCAGGCACAGGGCGATCATGCCGAAGGTGCCGATCTTATCCAGGACGCCGACGAGCAGCACCGAGGTGCCGGGGCGTGCGACGGCGGCCGTATCGGGCAGCCAGGTGTGCACCGGGACCATGGGGGCCTTGATTGCGAAGGCAACCATGAAGGTCACGAAGACGACCATCTGAACCGTGTCCGGCGCGGTCGGCAGGAGCTCGGCGAGCATGTCCATGCGGAAGAAGGTCGAGGCATCGGGGTTCGCCTGGTAGGCGATGGCCCACACGTAGAGGATGCCACCGAGCATCACCAGTCCGCCGAACAGCGAGTACAGCAGGAACTTCATGGCGGCCTTGTGACGCGCGGCCTCGTCACCGACGCCGTAGCGTCCGATCATGAGGTAGAGCGGCACGAGCATCGCTTCGAAGGCGAAGTAGAAGACAGTCAGATCGTAGGCCGCGAAAATAACGACCATGAACGCCTGGAGAGCCAGGACCAGCGCCGGGTAGGCGCCGCGGTCCGCGGCATCGTCCTCGTCCCAGCCCGCAATCAGCACGAGCGGCACGAGGCCGATCGCCAGGAGGATCATGACGAGGCCCAGGGACGTGACGCCGAGGGACCAGGTGATGCCGATCTGGGGGATCCACAGGTGGGACTCGTACACCTGGTACGAGGCCGGGGCGGACCAGTCGAAGACGGAGGCGGCCACGTACACGCCGAGCGCGAGCTCGACGAGGGAGACCACCAGGGCGATGACGCGCCCGGCGGCGCGCCTCAGGGGCGGGACGAAGCCGAGGAGGGCCGCGCCCGCAGCCGGAATGGCCACGAGGACGGACAGCCACGGGAAGTTAGCAGCAACCATTGCACTTTCCATTGTCGTGTACCCCTTACAGCCTGAATCCGAGGACGATGGCCAGGGCGAGGATGACGCCACCCAGGATGTAGGCGGCGTACGTGCGCACGAGGCCGTTCTGGGTGATGCCGACGATGCGTCCGAGCAGCTGCGAGCCGGCGCCGAGGCCGCTGAGCGCACCGTCGATGGCGCTCGCATCGCCGACGGTCGCGACGGTGACGAGGCCCTTGGCGGGCATCATGAACAGGGTCTCGTTGACGGTGTCCTGGTAGAGATCGCGGCGTGCGGCCTCGGTCAGGGCGTTGCCTGCGGGGACGGAGGTGGGAACCTCGTCGCGCCCGTACTTCATCCACGCGATAACCGCGCCGAGGATGACGAGAGCGAGGGTGGCTCCCTGAATGACGTACTCGTTGAGGACGGGGTCACCGTGCATGACGTGACCGATCGAGGGGACCAGCCACTCGGTGAAGGTGTTGCCCACGGAGAGGGCGCCACCGAGGGCGACCGCGCCGATGGCGAGGATGATCATCGGGATCGTCATGAGCGGGCCGGACTCGTGCGGGTGCACGGGCGCACCCTCGGCCTCAGTGGTCCAGCGGGCCTTGCCGTGGAACGTCATGAAGAAGAGGCGCGACATGTAGAACGCGGTCACACCCGCGCCGATCAGCGCGACCGGGCCGTAAACCCAGCCGGCCCACAGAGCAATGTCGCCGCCGAAGCTATCGGCGCTGAAGGCGGCCTCGATGATCTTGTCCTTCGACCAGTAGCCGGAGAACGGCGGAACGCCGAGGATGGCAAGCCAGCCCATCATGAACGTCAGCCACGTGACCTTCATGGCGCCGCGCAGGGCACCGAAGCGACGCATGTTCACCTGGTCGCCCATGCCGTGCATGACGGAACCAGCGCCGAGGAACATGAGGGCCTTGAAGAAGCCGTGGGTGAAGAGGTGGAAGATCGAGAACGCCCAGCCGATGGGGCCCAGACCCGCGCCCAGCATCATGTAGCCGATCTGGCTCATGGTGGAGGCAGCGAGAACCTTCTTCATGTCGTCCTTCGCGCAACCGACGATCGCGCCGAAGAGGAGCGTGATCGCACCGATGATGGCGACGGCGGTCGCCGCGATGGGGGCGGCCCAGAAGACGTCGCCGGAACGGACGATCAGGTAGACGCCGGCGGTGACCATCGTGGCCGCGTGGATGAGCGCGGAGACGGGGGTCGGGCCGGCCATGGCGTCGCCCAGCCACGCCTGCAGCGGGAACTGAGCGGACTTACCACAGGCGGCAACCAGCAGGAAGATACCGATAACGGTCGCCGACGCCGTGGGGATCGACTCAACCTGGGAAGAGACGACGGAGAAGGACACCGAGTGGAACGAGGCAACCATCGCCATCATGGCGATCAGCATGCCCATGTCGCCGACACGGTTCATGACGAACGCCTTCTTGGCGGCCACCGCGTAGGCGGGGACGTGGTTCCAGAAGCCGATCAGCAGGTAGGACGCCAGGCCCACGCCTTCCCAACCGGCGAAGAGGCCGGCGTAGGAGTCCGCGAGGACCAGGGTCAGCATCGCCGCGATGAAGAAGTTCAGGTAGGCGAAGAAGCGGCGGCGGGCCGCATCGTGCTCCATGTAGGCGATCGCGTACACGTGGATGAGCGAACCGACGAAGGTCACCAGGATGACGAACGTGATCGACAGCGGGTCCACGAGGAGACCGAAGTCGACGGTGAAGTCACCGGCGGGGATCCAGGTGAACAGCGTCTCGGCGAAGCGGCGCTCGCCTACGGGAGCGTTCCACATCTGGGCGGCGATCAGCGCGCCAACCACGAAAGTCGACCAGGACGCGAGGGTCGCCAGCAGGTGGCCCCACTTGTCCGAGGCGCGGCCCAGCAGCAGGAGCAGGCCTGCGCTGGCCAGCGGGATGAGGATGAGCAGCCACGCGTAGGCGGCGGCTCCGGTGGCGGCGACCGTGTGGGGGACGCCGGTAGCCTGTGTGGAAATGAAGGTGGTCATGAGTTACGTCCTCCCTCAGTTCTTCAGCAGGTTGAGATCGTCCATGCTCGTGGTCGAGCGGGAACGATAGATGGACACGATGATCGACAGGCCGACGACGACTTCAGCCGCCGCGACAACCATGACGAAGAACGCCATGATCTCGCCGTCAACGTTGGAGTTAATGCGCGAGAACGTCACGAGGACGAGGTTCGCGGCGTTGAGCATCATTTCGACGCCCATGAGCGCGATGACCGCGCTGCGGCGCACGAGGACCGTGGTCGCACCGATGGCGAACAGCACACCCGCAAGGATGAGGTACCAGGCGAGGCTCACTTGCTCTCCTCCTTCTTCTCAGTCGGGGTGGTGGTGCGCGCCTTGCGAGCCCGGGGCTGGGCCAGACCGGTGGGCGCGTCCGCGCCGGGCATACCGAAGGCACCGGAGCGGGGGACGTC
>CALBAF010000442.1 GCA_937926415.1 uncultured Actinomyces sp. | reverse complement strand
TCGCTGCGGGCGTCGCCATGATTGCGCTCGCGCTGGGTATCGCGACGGACGCCCCGATGGCCCTGCAGCGCATGATCCCGGACTACACGGCCGCGCTCGAGGCGACCACCGGGGGCGCGTGCGAGGACGGCGCATGCGAGCCCGAGAAGGAAGTCGAGGCGAGCACCGACTTCGCGCAGTGCGCACGCAATGGCGCGAAGGATTGCGGCGTCATGCCGACGATCCAGGCCTCGGAGTGGCTGAACACCCTGGGCCAGCCGTCCGGCACGGTGACGCTCGTGGACTTCTGGTCGAGCTCGTGCACGAACTGCCAGCGCGAGATCCCCCAGCTTGAGGCGATCTACGAGAAGTACAAGGACTACGGCCTGGTCGTGGTGGGCGTGCACTCACCCCAGCAGGCTTTTGAGCGCGACACCTCGGTCGTGAACGCGTCGATCGAGAAGCTGGGCATCACCTACCCGGTCGCCCTGGACCCCGACCTGGAAGCCTTCAAGGCTTACGGCGCGACGGCCTGGCCGACGCACTTCATCGCGGGCGCGGACGGCAAGCTGGTCGCGATGGGCCGCGGCACGAAGGGCGTCGAGGAGCAGATCCGCACCCTCCTCACCGAGGCGGGAGCACCCCTGCCGGACTGAGGCGCCACGCGGGCATGAACGCAGCGAGCGGCTACCCCACACGGGGTGGCCGCTCGCTCTATCCGGTGGAGCTACTGGCCCCCTATCAATTTCGCACGTAATTCCCCCGCACCTCTTTTAAGATTTGAAATCAGATCGTTGAAATCACGCGGTTTTCACGAGGTTTTAAAATACCTCGGGAGGGAATTACGTGCGAAATTTCTTAGTTATCCACAGATATTTCAAACAGCTCACACGAAGCGTGACAAAGTAGCATGATCTGTACATGGATCTCAACGAAGAGCTACGTAAACGGCACGGAATCACCAAACTATCGGGCCTGCGCCACGCAGAGCTCACTCCTACAATGCTCCCCCAGTCCATCGGACACTACCGAGGCTGGATCTATGACAAGAACAGCTTCACTCTCGATCAGGTTCGAGCTTTTGTATACAACGCGTGCATCTCCTGCGTGAGCGCTGCGCAAATATACGAGCTTCCGGTTCTCATGGAGGAACGCCCCCAAAAGACCCACCTGTCAGTTGCGTATAACAGAGGAATGCACCCGTCAAAGCTACGCCGCTTCGATGACGTGTGCATCCATCGGGAACAGATCATAAGCGACGAAGAAAGACGCACTCACGTAGCCAGCATCGGGACGGTCTTGGAGCGAGTGCTCGTCTGCATGCCACTCAAGGTCTCACTCCCGATGCTCGATGCAGCGCGCAACCGTGGCCTCTACGACATCTCGACGCTCTCTATCCCACTAACCGGCAGCCGACTGCCTCGCCTCAGAGAGGCGCTTTCCCTCTCGTCGGAGCGTGCCCGCTCGATCCTCGAAACCGTTGCCCGCTTGCAACTCGTCGACATGGGGCTGACGCCGCAGATCGGAGTCTGGATCGAAGGAGTTGGCGAGGTCGACATGATCATCCTCGGCTTCATCGTCATCGAGGTGGATGGGTGGGCATTCCACTCGTCGAAGGAACAGCGCGAGAAGGATCTCAAGCGCGACCGTGAACTTCTACGACGCGGATACGTCGTCCTTCGATTCACGTATGACGACGTCATGAATGGCGACTTTGCGCGAGAGGTCCCCGAATCGGTCAAGGCGATCCGAGGCCTCGTGTCGCACGCGGAAGCTGAGGGAGCTCGCGCGGCTGCCAAGAACATCGGTTTCCTGCAGACCTTGGGCGGTCTCTACCTGCCGCACCACGGCCTCGGACGGGCATCTTGACACCACACACCACGCTTACCCAAAAATGTCGCACGTAATTCCTCCACCGCTATTTCAACTTTTGAATTCACATCGTTGAAATTCCGCGGTTTTCAGAGGACTCCAAAACTTACCGTTTTGGAATTACGTGCAACATTGGGAGAAAGCCCGCTCAGCACACCAGGTCGAGGATCTGCGGGGTGACTCGCTCGATGACCTCGAGGGTGTCCAAGAAGTCCTGGTGGCCGCCGTACCACGGGTCGGGCACGTCGCCGCTGCCCTCGGGGTCGAGGTCGCGGTACAGGCACACGCGCGGCCCCTGCTCCAGGTCGGCCGCGGACGC
>CALBAF010000441.1 GCA_937926415.1 uncultured Actinomyces sp. | reverse complement strand
GGCGCGTCCGGCCTCGTCGGGCGAGGCCAGGCCGAAGTTCTCGTTCTTCCATACGTTCTGCATGGTGCCGGGGATCGCAGTGATCGTGTTGAAGTCCCAGTGGGCGGCCAGGTGGCTGGCCAGGACCTCACCCTGGGTGGCGAGCTGCCCCGGGTAGGGGATCTCGACGCCGCTCACCCACGGCTGATCTGCGAGGAGTCGGTAGTAGTCAGCTTCCAGCTCCGGTGCCGGATGCGACGCGTACGCGCCGATAACGAACGGAAGTGTCATGGTGATCATCCTTCTTTGATGATTTCGTCGTTTCCATCTTCAGGACGAACATACTCCTATTTCCCATATATTCGCAGCGAAGCGACACGACGCCCGGCGATGAGCCCATCGAGGCACGCGTAGGGGCGGGCACCCACCGGTGCCCGCCCCGCGCATGCGCTTCTCAGACGCTCACAGCGCCAGGTTCTCCTTGACGACGTCCGCCAGCGACGCGGCGACCGAGTCGGCCTCTTCGTGCGTGGCGGCCTCGACCATGACGCGCACGAGAGGCTCGGTGCCCGAGGGACGCAGGAGCACGCGGCCCGTATCACCCAGACGAGCCTCAGCGGCAGCCACGGCCTCGGCAACGGCCTCGTTCGTCGAGGCGGCCGCACGGTCCACGCCGCCCACATTGATGAGCGTCTGCGGCAGCCTCTGAATGAAGGACGTGAGGTCGGCCAGCGAGCGGCCGGACTCCTTGACCATGCGCGAAATCAGCAGCGAGGACAGGATGCCGTCGCCGGTGGTCGCGTGGTCGCGGGCGATGATGTGGCCGGACTGCTCGCCGCCGAGCGAATAGCCGGACGCCAGCATCTCTTCGAGGACGTAACGGTCGCCCACGCCGGTTTGCACGGTCTTGATGCCGGCCTCGCGCATGGCGATCAACAGGCCCAGGTTGCTCATGACGGTGACGACGAGCGTGTCCTTGGCGAGCGCGCCGCGCTGGAGCGCGTTGACGGCCAGCGATCCCATGATCTTGTCGCCGTCGATGAGGTTTCCCTCGTGGTCAACGGCGAGGCAGCGATCCGCGTCTCCGTCGTAGGCGACGCCAAAGTCGCAGCCGGCCTCGACGACGGCGGCCTGCAGAGACTCGGGGTGCGTAGAACCCGCGTTCAGGTTGATGTTACGGCCGTCGGGGGAGGCGTTGATGACGGTGATATCGGCGCCGAGCTCGCGGAACACGGCCGGACCGAGCTCGGAGGCCGCGCCGTTCGCGCAGTCGATCGCGATCTTCAGGCCGCGCAGATCGGTGCCGATGGCCTCGACGAGGTGCGCGATGTAGGAGTCCTTGGCCCACGCGTGGTCGGCATTGATCTCGCCGACGGCGTCGCCGGTAGGACGATCCCACTCGGTGTTCACGAGCGCCTCGATCTGGTCCTCCACCGAGTCGGCCAGCTTGTAGCCGCCGTGCGCGAAGAACTTGATGCCGTTGTCGGGCATCGGGTTGTGCGATGCGGAGATCATGACGCCCAGGTCCACGGTGTCCTCCGTGGCCGTCAGGTGCGCGACCGTGGGCGTCGTCACGACGCCGATGCGAGTCACGTCCATGCCGGCGCTCGCCAGACCGGCCGCAAGCGCGTGGTCGAGGAACTCGCCGGAAATTCGCGTATCGCGACCGATGATAGCTTTTGGTTTGTGTCCCGAGGCCGGGCGTCCCTGAATTGTCAGGCGAGCTGCCGCTTCACCCAGTTCCAGCGCGAGGGGCGCGGTCAAATCAACATTTGCCAGTCCGCGTACGCCGTCAGTTCCGAACAACCTGGTCATCGGGGTTCCTCCCGCTCGAAAATTAATCCACCGCTATTCTAGCTGCTCACTGTTCACTCAATCGATTGACCAGCAACCAAAATTGCAGGAAAGCAAACAGAGAACAAGGCATTCCGAATACAAAAA
>CALBAF010000440.1 GCA_937926415.1 uncultured Actinomyces sp. | reverse complement strand
GAGTCAGCAGGCGGCGCGCCCACGTCGAGGCCTCGTGCCACGCGCTGCAGGTCTGCGAGCATTGCTGCGGCGCTCGGGTAGCGCTCCTCGCGGTTCTTCGCAAGGGCCTTGAGCACCACGCGGTCGAGCGAGTCCGGGATGTCGGACAGGATCGACGAGGGCGTGGGCGGGATCTGCTCGACGTGCTGGTAGGCGACGGCCACGGCCGAGTCGCCCTTGAAGGGCGGGCGGCCCGTCAGCAGCTCGAAGAGAACGACGCCGGTCGAGTACAGGTCGGAACGAGCGTCCACGGCCTCGCCGCGAGCCTGCTCGGGAGAGAGGTACTGGGCGGTGCCCACGACGGCATTCGTCTGCGTCATGGTGGCCTGCGAGTCCGTCAGGGCTCGCGCGATGCCAAAGTCCATGACCTTGACCTTGCCGTCCGACGTCAGCATGATGTTGCCGGGCTTGATGTCGCGGTGCACCAGGTGATTCGCGTGCGAGTACTGGAGGGCGGACAGGACACCCGACACGATCTCGATGGCCTCGTTGATCGGAACAGCCGTGCCGTCCGAGATCAGGTCCTTGACCGTGTGCCCCTCGACGTACTCCATGACGATGTACGGCACCGCGATTGAGCGGCCGGTGGCATCCTCGATGATCTCTTCACCCGTGTCGTACACCGCGACGATGTTCGGGTGATTCAGCGACGCCGCCGACTGTGCTTCGCGGCGGAAGCGCGCCTGGAAGATCGAGTCCTGCGCCAGATCGCGGCGCAGCATCTTGATTGCTACGACGCGCGACAGGCGAGTGTCGAAGCCCAGGTGGACTTCGGCCATTCCGCCTCGCCCAATGAGCGAGCGGACCTCGTATCGGCCAGCTAGACGGTGGGCCATGGGCTCTGCCATGTCCTAACCTCCTCGATAATGTGTGCTCCCGCACTTGGTTGAATCAGGGAGCCAAGCATGTGTTTGATCGTAATAGCTGCAAGCGCGATGAGCGCAATCACGATGATTGCGACGATGACCGCGCGAATAATCTGCCTGGATGCTGGGACGGGTGGTGCGACGACGCTGCGCGAGTACGCGGTCTTGGCCGCCGGACGGGTGCCTCGTGCGCTGCGAGCGTCGAGCTCGTGCCAGCGTGGGCCGCGCTTCGCCTTCTCG
>CALBAF010000439.1 GCA_937926415.1 uncultured Actinomyces sp. | reverse complement strand
TGGTCTGTGACCTCGTGGAACGAGCTGCGTCGCGACGGCCTGGATGCCGAGGAGCACAACTACCTGCACCCCACCGAGCCCCGCCGCACGCCCTACGTGTCGACGAAGCTCGCGGGTCGCGAGGGTCCGTTCGTGGCCTCCTCCGACTTCGACCGTATGCTGCCCGACCAGATCCGTCAGTGGATCCCCGGCGACTACCACGTGCTCGGCGCGGATGGCTTCGGCTTCTCCGACACCCGTCGCGCGGCCCGTCGTTGGTACCACATCGACGCCGAGTCGATGGTCGTGCGCACGCTGGCTGCCCTGGCCGACAAGGGTCAGGTTGACCCGTCCGTCGTCCAGCAGGCGATCGAGAAGTACGACCTGTTCAACTACTCGATCCAGGGCAACGACCACGCTGGCGAGGAGTGATCGTCGCTAGGCCCGCGCTCCTCCATCGCGGTGCCCAGCGGTCATGAGAACGAGGCCGGGGATCCCAACGCGGGTTCCCCGGCCTCGTCGTTTGCGCCAAGTAATGGGATCGGCGCTGCCTGCCCGCCCTATCCGGCAGACAATAGACTCATGCACGTTCCCTACGAAACCGAGAAGTTCTACTACGGCTTTCCCGTCTACATCCTGGCCTACCCGGACGAGGCCGTCGGCGTCGGCATCACGACGGGTTCGTCGTCATACTCGCTGGGGCAGATGGTCATGATCGGCTGCGACACCACCACGCACGCTGCCCGCGCGATCAAGCGCTCCGGCGTGTGCTCCCTCAATCTGTTCGGCGCCGAGGCCATGGGTCTCTTCGAGTATGCCGGAACAGTCTCGGGCGGTGACAAGCTCCGCGACGCGCAAGTGGCTTCGAGCGATCACGACGGCATCCCCGTGCTCGACGGCTCCCAGATGAGCCTGCTGTGCCGTGTCCTGGAGGCCACGGACGACGGCACTTACACGCACTTCCGCTGCGAAATCACCGGGCGCCTGGTCGACTCCGCGCTGATCGATGATCGCGGTCGCTTCCGCTACGAGGACCTGCGCACCGTCGAATACGTGGGCGACGCACGCAGGCGCATCTACCGGTACTTCTCGGACAGGGTAGAGCGTTTCGGTACTTTCGTGCGCTCCTTCAAAGAGTCTCTGCTCCCCTAGCGACGCCTGCCCAGAACGAAGGCCGGGGCCCCACGCGGGGTCCCCGGCCTCGTCTATGAAAAGAGTCGCTCAGTCTTCCTCGGTGCCCGCGTACTTCGGGTTCGCGAGGTTCTCGGGCGAGAGGATGCGCTCGACTTCTTCCTCCGACAGGAGCTCCATGTCGTGAATGACTTCGCGGATTGTCTTGCCCTCGGCCGCCGCGCGCTTGCCGACGACGTCACCCAGGTGGTGACCAATCACGTCGTTGAAGTAGGTGACGATGCCGATGGAGTTCTCCACGTAGCCCCGGCACACCTCTTCGTTAGCCGTGATGCCGGTGATGCAACGCTCGCGCAGCGTGTCGCAGGCGTTGACGAGGAGGTTGATGGACTCGATGAGAGCCTGAGCGATGACCGGCTCCATGACGTTAAGCTGGAGCTGACCGGCCTCGGCCGCCATGGTGACGGTGTGGTCGTTGCCGATGACCTTGAAGCACACCTGGTTGACGACCTCGGGGATGACGGGGTTGACCTTGGCGGGCATGATCGAGGAGCCCGCGGCCATCTTCGGCAGGTTGATCTCATTGAGGCCGGCACGGGGGCCGGAGGCCAGCAGACGCAGGTCGTTGCAGATCTTGGAGAGCTTGACGGCGCTGCGCTTGATCGTAGCGTGCATGGACACGTAGGCGCCCGTATCGGACGTGGCCTCGAGCAGGTTCGGCGAGCCGACGACGCGCGCACCCGTGATGCGACGCAGGTGGCGCACGACGACCTGCTGGTAGCCGTCCGGGGTGTTCAGGCCGGTGCCGATGGCGGTTGCGCCGAGGTTGGTCTCCAGGAGCAGCTCGGCGTTGTTGACGAGGCGTTCGTCCTCCTCGCGGAGCGTGTGCGCGAAGGCGGAGAACTCGCTACCCAGGGACATCGGGACAGCGTCCTGCAGCTGCGTGCGGCCCATCGTGAGGATGTGGCGGAACTCGGCGCCCTTCTCGTCGAAGGAGTCGGCGAGCTCGTCGATGGCCTTTCGCAGGCGATTCACCTTGCGCCACAGGGCGATGCGGAAAGCCGTCGGGTAGGCGTCGTTCGTCGACTGGGAGCGGTTGACGTGATCATTGGGGTTGATGATGTCGTAGCGGCCCTTCTCCTCCCCCAGGATCTCGAGGGCCAGGTTTGCAATGACCTCGTTCGCGTTCATGTTGACGGAGGTGCCGGCGCCGCCCTGGAACTGGTCGACGGGGAACTGGTCCATGCAGCGGCCGTTCTCGATGATCTCGTCGCACGCTGCGATGATCGCCTCGGCCTTGGACGGCTTCATAGCCTTGAGCTGCATATTCGCCATGGCGCAGGCCTTCTTCACCTGCGCGAAAGCACGGATCAGCTCGGGCGCTTCATTGATCGTGCGCCCCGAGATCTGATAGTTCTCGATGGCGCGCAGGGTATGGATGCCCCAGTACGCGTCCTTGGGTACTTCGCGGGTGCCGAGCAGATCTTCTTCGGTACGGGTCAACATTGTTCCTTCCCTCTGTGCGCAGGCCGGTCCATTCCGGCAGCTGCGCCTCCATGGTAGGCCCTGTAGGCCCGAAATTCCGGGTCTTTACGAACATTGGAAGCGTTGTTGAACCTCCGCTGACAAGGTCTTTCGCTAGTGATTGGACGCGGCGTCAGAAACGGCGTCAAGCAGATCCGACAGTGTCACCCACTGCTCCACCTGAGCGTCACTGAGCGTCACCTTCGCCTCGCGCTCCACGCGTGCGACGACGGCGTAGAGGGAGATGTCGTCCAGGTCCAGATCGCCGCGCAACGTGAGCTCTCCGCGCGCATCGGCGGGATCGAGCTCGGCCTCGTCGAGAACGGCCTCCATCGCGGCCTCGCGCGCGCGATCCTGGGCGGTCTCGACCGTACTTTCGGACGAGGCCGGGGCGGCCCCGGGTGCCTCGTCCTGGGACTCGGAGTCGACCAACTGCGCTAAGCCTGCACGCAGCTGGTCCCCCAGCAGGTCGGCGATAGAACCCATCAGCCGACCCGGTTGTTGAGCCAGCGCACGGGCGCTCCGGCGCCCGCGTGGCGGAAGGATTCCAGCTCGTCGTCCCAGGCCTGGCCGAGAGCCAGGTCGAGGCCCTCACGCAGCTCTTCGTACGTGGTGGCGGACTCAAGGGCGGCGCGAATACGATCCTCGGGCACAACGACGTTTCCGATCGTGTCCATCTGCGAGTGGAAGATGCCCAGAGAAGGCGTGTGGCACCAGCGGCCGCCGTCGCTCGAGGCCGTAGCCTCTTCGGTGACCTCGTAACGCAGGTGCTCCCAACCGCGCAGAGCGGACGCCAAACGGGCGCCCGAGCCGATCGGCCCGACCCACGAGAACTCGCAGCGAACCATGCCCGGCGCCGCTTCCTGGTCCGACCACTGGAGGTGAACCTCCTGGCCGAGCGCGGTGCCCAGCGCCCACTCGATGTGCGGGCACAGAGCAGGCGGTGTTGAGTGCACGAAAAGTACACCGCGGGTGTATGACCCTCTCATTGTTCCTCCTGTTGGCTTTGTCAGGATCGTCTTCCCCTACGCCCTAAACTGCCGTGAGTCGCAATGATCTGCGCCGAGACGGCGCACACGATGTGGTTACAGGATAGTCGAACGCGCCGGGGAATGCACTCCATTCCCCGGCGCGTCCACGCCTCTACGAGGCCAAATGCTCAGAAGCCAGCGTTGCGGATGTCGCGCAGCGCCTTCTTGCGAGTCGCGCGGTCAAGACGGTCGATGTAGATGTGCCCGTCGAGGTGGTCGCACTCGTGCTGGATGCAGCGTGCCATCAGCTCCTCACCCTCGACGACAACCTTCTTGCCATCCAGGTCCGTACCCTCGCAGCGCGCATACCAGGCGCGCTCGGTCGGGTACCACAGCTCGGGCACCGACAGGCAGCCCTCGTCGCCGTCCTGGTACTCGTCCTCGCTCAGCGCGACGATGCGGGGGTTCAGCACGTAGCCGATGTCGCCGTCGATGTTCCACGAGAAGGCGCGCAGACTGACGCCGATCTGGTTTGCAGCCAGGCCGGCGCGGCCGTCCATGTCGACGCCCTCGAGGAGGTCCTCGACGAGGGCCTTCACGTTGGGCGTGATCTCCGTGATGGGATCACACACGGTGCGCAGGACCGGGTCACCGATGATGCGGATGGGACGAATTGCCATGTCACTCCCCCTTCAGGGCCGCGGCGTGGATCTCGCGCAGGCGCGCGACGGCTTCCTCGACGGGCACGACGATGGTCTCGCCCGTGGCGCGCACGCGGATCTCCACCTCACCGTCGGCCAGCGAACGGCCGACGACCAGGCCGAAGGGAACACCCACGAGCTCGTAGTCCTTGAACTTCACGCCCGCGCTGACCTTGCGACGGTCGTCCACGAGGACGTCCAGGCCGGCGGCGTCGAGCTGCTCGCCCAGCGACTGAGCGGTCTCGAAGACCTCGTCGCCCTTGCCGGTAGCCAGGACATGCACATCGAAGGGGGCGATCTGCGCGGGCCAGCTCAGGCCCTTGTCGTCGCAGTTGGCCTCGGCCAGCGCCGCCATCACGCGGGTGACGCCGATGCCGTACGAGCCCATAGTGACGACCTGGGTCTTGCCGTTCTCGTCCAGGACGGTCAGGCCCAGGGCCTTGGCGTACTTACGGCCCAGCTGGAAGATGTGGCCGATCTCGATGCCGCGCTCCAGGTGGAGGGGGCCCGAGCCGTCGGGCGCCAGGTCACCTTCGCGAACCTCGGCGGCCTCGATCGTGCCGTCGGCGGTGAAGTCGCGGCCCATGACGAGGTTGAGGACGTGACGCTGCTCGGCATTCGCGCCCGTCACCCAGGCGGTACCCTCGACGACGCGCGGGTCCACCAGGTAGCGCACGGAACCGGAGGCGTTGCCCTCCTCGTCCACGACGCGCTTGGGCGAGTTCGGTCCGAGAACCGTGGGGCCGATGTAGCCGCGCACCAGCTCGGGGTGCGGCTCGAAGTCGGAATCCGAGGCCATGTCGACCTCGGCGGGGGCCACGGCAGCCTCCAGGCGCTTCATGTCGACGTCGCGGTCGCCGGGCACGCCCACGACGAGGAGCTCGCGCTCCCCATCCGGGTGCGTCAGCGTCACGACGACGTTCTTCAGCGTGTCCGCGGCGGTCCAGGGGCGGTCCTCGCGCGGGTACTGCTCGTTGAGCAGGTCAACGAGCGACTCGATCGTCGGAGCGTCGGGGGTCGCAACCTCGAGGGGCGCGGGCACGCCGGACGCATCCTGAGCCTCGGGCACGGGGGTGGTCACAGCCTCGGCGTTGGCGGCATAGCCACCCGGGGACGCCACAAAGGTGTCCTCGCCGATCGGCGAGGGGTGCAGGAACTCCTCGGAGCGCGAGCCGCCCATCGCACCGCTCATCGCGGAGACAATGACGTAGCGCAGGCCCAGGCGCTGGAAGATGCGCTCGTAGGTGTCGCGCTCGGCCTGGTAGGAGGCATTCAGGCCCTCGTCGTCGATGTCAAAGGAGTAGGAGTCCTTCATGACGAACTCGCGGCCACGGATCAGACCGGCGCGCGGGCGGGCCTCGTCGCGGTACTTCGTCTGGATCTGGTACAGGGTCGCGGGCAGGTCCTTGTACGAGGAGTACATGTCCTTGACGAGGAGCGTGAACATCTCCTCGTGCGTGGGAGCCAGCAGGTAGTCGCCGCCCTTGCGATCGTTCAGCTTGAACAGGGTCGGGCCGTACTCCTCCCAGCGGTTGGTCGCCTTGTAGGGTTCGGCGGGGATCAGGCCCGGGAAGTGCACCTCCTGCGCGCCCATCGCGTCCATCTCCTCGCGGACGATGTCCTCGATCTTGCGCAGCGTGCGCAGGCCGAGAGGCAGCCACGTGTAGATGCCGGGCGCAGTGCGGCGAATGTAGCCGGCACGCACCAGAAGCTTGTGCGAGTTAACCTCGGCGTCGGCCGGGTCTTCACGCAGGGTTCGCAGGAAGAAAGTCGAGAGATTTCGAAGCATGCTCCAAGAGTACGGCACGCGAAGGCCCTGGGGCCACCGGCACAGCCGTGTAGCCCCTCATGGAAGCGTCAGCGACACTCTCAGATGACCGCGCGGGCACCGAGCTCACGCTCACGCGCGCCCGGGTGAGATGCGTAGTAGCGACGAGCCATCCAGCCCGGGTAGGCCCACTCGGGAAGACCACCCAGGTACAGGGCGCGCACGGCAACGCCCACCATCGTGGCGAGAACGAGCGCGATGAGCAGGCAGGTGCCTGCCGTAGCGAAACCGGAGGCCTCACGGGCCACAAGGTCACCCGTCAGGAACCACAGGAGGGAGAGGAAAGGCATGAGGGGCCACACGAGCGCAGACATCTCACCAGCCGCGCTACCGCCGCCGATCTCCAGGCGCACTGCCATACGGCGGGCGCTCGCGCCGAAACCGAGCCACGCCCACGCCCACACGGATGCGATGACGAGACCGACCAGTGCGATGACGGCGGTGGAGTGTGCGACCATGCGTCCCCCTTCGGACAATGCAACATCCCCGTTGGCGTTGCGTACAGGCCGATACTACAACACCAACGGGGAGTAATGTCCAACCGAAACGGTGGGAACGAGACTAATCAGGCATCAACGAGCCCGCCGACACATGCATCGCGCAGATCGCGCAGCATCGACAGCGAGGACAGCGACTCGGCTGCAACGCCCGCCCACGCAAGCGCGCGGTTGCGTCCCTGCGCTTCGTGGCGCTCACGGATATGCAGCAGCGTGCGCGAGGGCGAGAGCGGCAGCAGGGCGATCACGCACGTGCCCGAGGCCTCGGCTCCTTCGGGGGCGGCCGGAGGCGCGACGCGCATGAGGATGTGGTCCTCGTCCTCGATATCGATGATCGTGGACTCGTCCTCCGGCTCGAACACGTGGCCGAGGACGTCCCACACGACAGACGCGGGCGCATCGATCGCGATGCCTCGGTCGACGACGACGTTCGCGCCGGGCAGGATGAGGTCGCCCGGGAGCGACACGTCCGCCTGGGAGGCCGTCAGGCCAATGCGACGGGGGAAACCGGTTGCCGCAACGGCGCACGCGCCGGCGACAAGGGACAGACAGGCGAGGGTACGAATACGCATGTGATGCTCCTAGGAAAGCTCAGAAGTCGATGCCCGGGAGCTTGACGTCCGGGGCGGTAACCGGGGCGACCTCGACGCTGCCGGAACCCGGCTCGAGGCCGAGTTCCTCAGCGAGAGCGTTCGCTCGGCGAATGAGGGTCTCAACAATCTGGTCCTCGGGAACGGTCTCGACGACCTCACCGCGAATGAAGATCTGCCCCTTGCCGTTGCCGGAGGCAACACCCAGGTCGGCTTCGCGAGCCTCACCCGGGCCGTTCACGACGCAGCCCATCACGGCTACGCGCAGCGGCACCGTCAGGTCCTTCAGACCCTCGGTAACGTCCTCGGCGAGCGTCCACACGTCCACCTGGGCGCGCCCGCACGAGGGGCACGACACGATCTCAAGGGTCTTCTCACGCAGCCCCATAAACTCCAGCATCTTCGTGCCCACCTTGATCTCCTCAACGGGAGGAGCGGACAGCGAGACGCGAATCGTGTCACCGATGCCCTCGGCAAGGAGCACAGAGAAAGCGGACACGGACTTGATGGTGCCCTGGAAGGCGGGTCCAGCCTCGGTGACACCGAGGTGCAGGGGCCAGTCCCCCGCCTCGGAGAGCATCCGGTAGGCCTGGATCATGGTGAGCACGTCGTGGTGCTTCACCGAGATCTTGAAGTCATGGAAGTCGTTCTCCTCGAACAGCGAGGCTTCCCAGATCGCCGACTCGACGAGAGCCTCGGGCGTGGCGCGGCCGTACTTCTTCAGCAGTCGAGGATCGAGCGATCCTGCGTTCACGCCGATGCGCAGCGACACGCCGTGATCGGAGGCGGCCTTGCAGATGTCCTTCACCTGGTCATCGAACTTGCGGATGTTGCCCGGGTTCACGCGCACAGCGCCGCAGCCGGCCTCGATCGCCTGGAAAACATACTTCGGCTTGAAGTGAATGTCGGCGATCACCGGGATACGCGACTGCTTGGCGATGATCGGCAGCGCCTCCGCATCCTTATCCGTCGGGCAGGCGACGCGAACGATATCGCAGCCGGCGGCCGTCAGCTCGGCGATCTGCTGGAGCGTCGCACCGATGTCGTGCGTCTTCGTCGTCGTCATGGACTGGACGGAGACTCGAGCTCCACCGCCCACCGGGACGTCGCCCACCATGATGCGACGCGTCTGCTTGCGCGGGAACGGCGACGCCGCGACTTCGGGCATACCAAGATTGATTTCACTCACCGTGTCATTATCTCGCACAGTGGCCTTCCTTCCCACACGGACCACGAACGCGTGGTCAGAGTCGCTTTTACGAGGAGTACGTCCGATACGCCCGGGCGACTAGCCGAGCGACACCGGCTTCACGATGTCGGCAACAATCAAAATGACGCTCATTGCGACGAGCAGACCGCCAACAACCCAGGTAACGGGCACGAGGCGAGCCGTGTCCGCCGGTCCGGGATCCTCCGCCCCGCGCACACGCGCCACCAATCGGCGCACGCCCTCGTAGATCGCCCCGAGAATGTGACCGCCATCCAGGGGAGGCAGGGGGATCAGGTTGAAGACGAAAAGGGCCATGTTGAGCGAGGCCAGGAGGCTCAGCAGCACGGCCACGACCTGGCGCGTATCGCGCAGTCCCAGCGCCTGCGAATCGCCCGTCACCTCACCGGCCAGGCGCCCCACACCAACCACGGAGACGACGCCCGAGGCATCACGCTTCTCGTCGGTGAAGACGGAACGGCCCACCTGCCACACGGCCTGCGGCAGCCGCGTCACGACGGCCGTCGTCCCGGTGAACATCTGCCAGTTGGCCGCTGCCACGTCGGCAGGCGAGGCCGACACATACTCATACCCCGCGGTCACGCCGACGATGCGCGCCCCCTGAGATCCCGTCACCGGGGTGACCGTCAGGTCCACGGTGGCTCCATCACGCTCAACCGTCAGCACAGCAGACTCACCCTCGGGGGTGGCACCCACCGCGCGCTGCAGCTCCGCGAAGGTGGCAACCGACTGCCCGTTCCACGCGACGACGGTATCACCGGGCTTGACGCCGGCCTCGTACGCGGGGGAAGCAACCTCGCCGGACGCCGCCTGAAGTGTCGCCGGGACGGCGGCGATCGTGCGCGACGCCGTGGGAGCGCCGATGCCGATCATCGCCACTGCCGACAGCACGATGCAGATCAGCAGATTCATGAGCGGACCGCCGAGCATGACCGCGATCTTCTTCGGGGCGCTCAGGCGGTAGAACGCGCGATGTTCCTGACCCTCGGGGATCTCCTCGGCCGAGGCCTCACGGGCCTCCTGCGCAAGCGTCGGCTTACCGCCACGCCCCACAAGCCGAGTACCCGGACGCGCCGGCGCATACATGCCGACGATCTTGACGTAGCCGCCGAGCAGAATCGCGCGCAGCGCGTACGTCGTGTCACCGATCTTCTTCTTCCACAGCGCCGGACCAAAACCCACCGCGTAATCAGGGACCAGCACTCCGAACTTCTTCGCGGGGAGCATATGCCCCACCTCATGCAGGGCGACCGATGCCAAGATTCCGATAACGACAACGACGATACCGACGATTGAGCCCACGCTCACATATCCTTCCACTGACCTGCGCGAACGAGTTCGCGCGCACGCTGATCAGCCCAGCGCTGTGCGGCCACAATGTCTTCCAACGAGGGGTCAGCGACGCCCTCGTGCTCATGCACGACGCGCGAGACCGTGTCCACGATCGCGAGCCACGGCACCTCCCCCGCAATAAACGCATCAACCAGCACCTCGTTCGCCGCGTTGAGTACGGCCGGATGCGTCGCAGAGGCCGCGACCGCGAAGCGAGCAAGGTCGATCGCGGGGAACGTCTCGTTATCCACCGGCTCAAACGTCCATTCAGACACGCTCGCCCACGTCAAGGGCTTCTCGACATCCGCAAGGCGCTCGGGCCAGGTCAGTCCGAGCGCAATCGGCAAGCGCATGTCCGGAGGCGACGCTTGGAGAGTCGTCGCGCCGTCGCACCACGTCACCATCGAATGCACGATCGACTGCGGGTGAACGGTCGCAACAATGTGCTCGGGAGCCACGTCGAACAGCAGATGAGCCTCGATAAGTTCCAAACCCTTATTGATCAGGGTCGATGAGTTGATCGTGACGACGGGCCCCATCTGCCATGTCGGATGTGCCAACGCCTGCTCGGCGCGCACGCCGCGCAGCTCTTCGCGCCTCCGACCGCGGAACGGGCCTCCCGAAGCGGTCAGAACGAGGTCGGCGACCTCGGATCGCCCGGAAACAACCGGTGAAGTCAGACCGCGTTCATGCACGCCCGAGGCCAACGCCTGGGCGATCGCGGAGTGCTCGGAATCCACCGGAACAATCTGGCCAGGGAAACGCATCGCGTTCTTGACCAGCGCACCGCCGACAACGAGCGATTCCTTATTAGCCAGCGCAAGTCGGGCACCGCACTTGAGAGCCGCAAGCGTCGACGACAGCCCCACGCCACCCGTGATGCCGTTGAGCACCACCGGCGTCGCCGTCGGATACAGCTGCGCCGCACGCTCAACCGACGCGCAGACGACCTCGACCGAGGCGTGTTCGCCGACGAAAACCTCCGGGCAGGTGCCGCCCATCGACTCCACGGCAGCCGACAATTCCTCACGAACGTCGCGAGCCACGCCCACGTACGCGGGATTCAACGCAACGATCTGCACAGCAAGCTCAGTGATCGACGCACCGCCGGCGCTGAGGCCAAGGACGTCGAAACGCCCGCGGTTCGCCTGGATGACCTCACGCGCCTGGGTACCGATCGATCCCGTCGAGCCAAGCAGTACAACGGGGATTGTGGACGTAGGTTCTTCCGCCGACACGGGCATCAGTCAACCGCAAGGAGAATTTCGACAGCACGCCCAAGGTAGGCGTCCACGGGGCCCTCCATGTAGGCCTTCTTGCCGCGCTTGGGCCGGAAGGTCGACAGACGGATCTCGTCAGCGGTCAGCTCCCCGGCCTCGTCGAAGTACGCCGCGATGCGATCCAGCAAGTCATCGACTTCCTCGCAGGAGTAGCCGCGTCCCGACGTCGGGTGCGCGAAACGCTCGCCGCGGGGGCGCTGCAGGCGCGGGTACAGGGTCGTCGCGCGGTCCGCGACGCGGTCGTACCACGCTGCCTCACCCTCTGCTGCGACGGAGTCCGCACGATCACGGTTGACGAAAGCGGCCTCCAGGCGGTTCATCGCGCCGTCGACGGCATCGATGTTGTAGCCGCGATTCTTCAGCTCAAAAGTCGCCAGACGCACCTGCTCGGAGCTGAACTGCTCCGGGGGAACACCACCCTCGTAGGCGCGGCGCGCATCTTCGAAGAACGCGTCGACCTGGGCGCAGTCGTAGCCCTTCGAGAAGAGACCAACCCTAGGAAACTCAGTCATGACTGCTCCTTTTCCTGTGTCATGGAACGAAGAATCTGATCGACAGCTTCGGGCGAACCGAAATCAGGATACTCAGAGGAAGCGGTGCTCGGCACCGCACCCGAAAGCGCCCCATCGTGAATGTCACTGTCCGCACTATTCTCACGCCGCGCTGCTCGTCTGCGCTCGGCGTGACGCAGCATCTCAATGAGACGGTCGATCTCCGTGTCGACCTCCTCGTCATTGAAGCCGCGCAGCTTCGTAGAAAACTCCACGTCCAGAGCCTTCTGAGCGGTCACGACCTTTTCGGGGTCCGTCTCCTGGCCCGTCAGCGTGCGCTCGACGTCCGCGAGAAAGGTCAGGACCTCGCTCACGTCGTATCCCATGCGCAAGAAACTGCGAGAAAAATCAGTTCTGATCATGCGCGTACCTCCCCAACCGGGCGTTTACCGTCAGCAACCGCCGTCGCCAGCTGCCCGCACGCGCCGTCGATGTCGGAGCCGCGCGTATCGCGGATCGACGTCGCGATGCCGTTGTCCTGCAGGCGCTTGACGAACGCCTCCTGAGCAGCCCGCGTCGATGCCGTCCAAATGGAGCCGGGCGTCGGGTTCAGGGGAATGGGGTTGACGTGCACCCACCCGTGGCCGCGCTTGTTCAGCTCATCGGCCAACAGCTGCGCGCGCCATTCCTGATCGTTCATGTCCTTAATGAGCGCGTACTCGATCGACACGCGCCGCCCCGTCGCCAGGAAGTACCCGCGCGCCGCATCAAGGAGCTCGCCGACCTTCCACCGCGAGTTGATCGGAATCAGCTCGTCACGAAGATCGTCGTCGGGCGCATGGAGCGAGACAGCGAGCGTCACGGGCATGCCCTCCCCCGCCAGTTTCTTGATCGCGGGAACGAGGCCTACCGTCGACACGGTGATATTTCGGGCACTCATACCGAATCCCTCGGGCGCCGGATCAATCAAACGGTGAAGCGCGGCGACAACCGTCTTGTAGTTCGCGAGGGGCTCGCCCATGCCCATGAAGACAACGTTCGAGAGCTTCGTAGGCCCGCCCGCGAGCTTTCCGTCGCGGCACGACGCCTGGGCCTCGCGAACCTGATCGACGATCTCCGCCGTCGACAGGTTACGCGTCAGGCCCATCTGCCCCGTCGCGCAGAACGGACACGCCATGCCGCAGCCCGCCTGCGACGAGACGCACAGCGTCGTTCGCTGGGGGTAGCGCATGAGAACAGACTCGACCTGAGCGCCGTCGTACAGGCGCCACAAATCCTTGATCGTGCGGCCGCCGTCAGCCTCCAGCGACACGACCTTGGTCACGAGCTTCGGTAGCAGCGCCTCCGACACCGCGTCGCGCATCCCCGCAGGGATATCGCTCATGTTCGCCGGATCGGCCTCAAAATGCGTGAAGTAATGGCGCGACAGCTGATTGGCGCGGAAAGCGGGCAACCCCAGGTCCTTCAGCACCTGCTTACGGGACGCGGCATCCAGATCAGCGAGATGCGACGGAGCCTTTCCACGCCGCTTCGCGGTAAACGACAGGACCGGCTTAGCGTCCTTATGCGTCGCCCCCTCCGGCGGCTGATCGGTCGGACGGACCTCACGGCGCGGGCTGCGACGCTGAAGATCCGACACGCCCAGGGCGTTCGGCGTATGTGCCTGCGCCCCGCGGGGCCCCTTCGTCGATTGGCTCAATGGCTAGACTCCCAAGAAATACCCGGTAGCGCCCACGCGAAAATGAAGTAGGCGACCGGCGCGCTCATGAGCAGCGCGTCCACTCGGTCGAGAACACCACCGTGGCCCGGCAGGATCTGCGACATGTCTTTCAGGCCGGCCTCACGCTTAATGAGAGACTCGGTCAGGTCGCCCATCGTACCCACAAAGGCAATCGAGATACCGGCAACGACACCCCACCACCAGGAAGCTCCCAGGAGCCAGAGCCCGACCACGCCAACAGCAATAGCCGTCAGGGCGGAGCCTGCGAAGCCTTCCCAGGACTTCTTCGGGGACAGCGCTGGAGCCATGGGGTGTTTGCCGAACATCACGCCGGCAGCCCAGCCACCGGTGTCGTTGGCGATCACCATCAGCTCAAAGACAACGAACACCCAGGCGTTATGCCACGCCGCCATCATGAGCACCACGAACGAGGCCAGGAACGGCACGTAGACGGCCGCAAACGTTGACGACACGACGTCGCTCATCCGGGACTCTTGACGACGGTCCAGGAGTCTCCACGCCGCGCAGACAAACACGGTGATGTACAGGGCGAAGAGCATACCCTCTGTGCCCAGCCACCACGCACAGGTCACCATGCCGATAGCGCCGACATACAGAGGCGTCACCGTCAGGGTGATGCCCATGCGCGCGAAGGCGCCCGCAAGCTCCCAAATGCCTACGAGGCACACGAAGGCGATAACGCCGACAAACGCAGGCAGCGACGTGAACAGAGGAATGGCGACCGCAGCGATCAGGACAACAGCGGTCGTGATCGCCTGCGGAAGATTACGCCCGGCCTTCCCCGTTGCCCCACCCGCGGGATGATTGTCGGGAGTGGGGCCCGGGGAGAAGACTCGGGCAAGAAGTGAACGATCCGTCGACGCCATCAGATCGTCAGCAGTTCGCTTTCCTTCGTCGCGAGCATCTTGTCAATCTGCTCGGTGTGGGCCTTCGTCAGCGCATCGAGCTGCTTTTCTGCGCGCTCGACGTCGTCCTCAGAAGCCTCGCCATCCTTCTTCAGGCGGTCGAGCTGATCCTTGGCCTTACGGCGCACGCCACGCACGGACACACGACCATCCTCGGCCTTGCTCTTCGCCTGCTTCACGTACTCCTTACGACGTTCCTCCGTCAGTGCGGGCAGAACGACGCGCACAACGTTGCCGTCGTCGGTCGGGTTCACACCGAGGTCCGACTCGCGCAGAGTACGAATGATCTCCTGGGTCGCGGTGCGATCGAAGGGAGAGATCAGGACGGTACGAGCCTCGGGAATCTGGAAGCTGGCCAGCTGCTGCATCGGCGTCGGCGCGCCGTAGTAGTCCACCAGGAGCTGCTCGAACATCGAGGACGTCGCGCGTCCGGTACGGATGTTGGAAAACTCGTGGCTGGCCGCTTCCACGGCCTTGTCCATCTTTTCCTCGGCCTCGAGGAGAATATCGTCGATCACTATGTGCTCCTTTAAGTCAGTGGTCTGTGAAGGTTATATCACGCCGTCACTAGGGTACCGATTTCATCGCCCATCAGCGCGCGGGTCACGGCGCCATCGCCACCCATGCCAAAGATGCGCGTCGTCAGCCCGTTGTCACGGCACAGGGCCAGCGCCGAACCGTCAATCACCTTGAGATCGCGTCGCAGCGCCTCGGAATACGTCAGGGTATCGAAGCGGTGAGCATCGGGGTTCTTGTTCGGATCGTCGTCGTACACGCCGTCCACACCGTTCTTTGCGACGAGGAGTTCGTCGCAGTGGATCTCAAGGGCGCGCTGAGCGGATACCGTGTCCGTCGAGAAGTACGGCAGGCCCGCGCCGGCCCCGAAAACAACAACGCGCCCCTTTTCCAAGTGACGAATCGCTCGAAGCGGTAGGTAGGGTTCGGCAACCTGAGCCATCGTAATGGCCGTCTGCACACGGGCAGGGATGCCGGACTGGTCGATGAAGTCCTGGAGTGCGAGCGCGTTCATCACGGTGCCGAGCATACCCATGTAGTCCGCACGCGAACGCTCAAGTCCCTCGCGGGCGAGCTGCGCACCACGGAAGAAGTTGCCACCACCGACGACGATCGCCACCTGGACGCCCTCGCGCACGGCCGTCGCGACCTGCTCCGCGATATTGCGAACAACCTTGGGGTCCAAACCGATCGATCCACCCCCGAATGCCTCTCCGGACAGCTTGAGCAAAACGCGGCGGTTCGTCGACATGACGCTTCTCCTTTGTATCGGCCCGGGAAGGGCGGAACGGTTAAGAACCATACTACCTGGTAAAAGGGAAGCGGCCCCGCCGTTCGGCGGGACCGCTCCCATTTGTCAGCAAGCTGACGAGGTGGCCAGATCAGGCACCCACGTGCACGCGCACGAAGTTGGTGACCGTGGCGCCGGCCTCCTTGAGGACCTGGGCGACGGACTTCGAGGGGTCACGCGCGAAGGCCTGGTCAACGAGGCAGTTGTCCTTGTAGAACGCGTTCAGGCGGCCCTCAACGATCTTGGGAACGATGTTGGCGGGCTTGCCTTCCTCAAGCGTGATCTTCTCGAGGGTGGCGCGCTCCTTGTCGAGCACGTCGGCCGGAACCGAATCGCGATCGAGGTAGGCGGGCATGTAGGCGGCAACGTGCATCGCGATGTCGTGGGCAACGGACTTGCCGGCGGCGTCGGTGACGACGAAGACGCCAACCTGCGGGGGCAGGTCGGGGTTGGTCTGGTGCAGGTAGAGGTCGACGTTCTCGCCCTCAACGCGCACGATGCGGCCAACCTGCAGCTTCTCGCCGATGATGGCGGCGAAGGCATCCAGGCGGTCCTTGACGGTGCCCTCGCCCATGGGGGCGGCGAGCAGCGCGTCCAGGTCGGCGGCGCCAGAAGCGACGGCGGCGGCCAGAACCTCGTTGGAGAAGTCGATGAACTTCTGGTTCTTGGCGACGAAGTCGGTCTCGGAGTTGACCTCGACCAGCACGCCGACGGTGCCGTCGGTCTGCGCGGCCAGCAGGCCGGCGGAGGCCTGGCGGCCCTCGCGCTTGGACAGGGACTTCAGGCCCTTCAGGCGGATGATCTCGAGAGCCTTCTCGGCGTCGCCGTCGGCCTCGGTCAGAGCCTTCTTGACATCCATCATGCCGGCGCCGGTCTGCTCACGCAGCGCCTTCACATCTGCAGCGGTGAAATTCGCCATCGGATGATTCCTCTCAGTTAAAACGTTCAGTCCTGCTTAGCAGCCGACTCTTCGGCGACCTCGGCGGCAGCTTCTTCGTCAGCCTTGATCTCGCCCTCGAGGAGCTCGCGCTCCCACTCAGCCAGCGGCTCAGCGGCGGCCTCTTCGCCCTTGCCCTTGCGGACGTCGGAGCGAGCGATCAGGCCCTCGGCGACGGCGTCGGCGATCACGCGGGTCAGCAGCGCGACGGCGCGGATGGCGTCATCGTTGCCGGGGATGCGGTAGTCGACCTCGTCCGGATCGGCGTTGGTGTCGAGGATGGCGACGATCGGGATGCGCAGCTTGCGAGCCTCGGAGACCGCGAGGTGCTCCTTCTTGGGGTCGACGATCCACACGGCCGAGGGAACCTTGGTCATGTCGCGAATGCCGCCCAGGGTGCGCGAGAGCTTGTCCTTCTCGCGGCGCATCATGAGCAGTTCCTTCTTGGTGTGACCGGAGGAGGCCACGTCGTCGAAGTCGATCTGCTCGAGTTCCTTCAGGCGCTGCAGACGGGTGGCAACGGTCGAGAAGTTGGTGAGCATGCCGCCGAGCCAACGGTGGTTCACGTAGGGCATGCCGACGCGCTGGGCCTGCTCGGCCACGGCTTCCTGGGCCTGCTTCTTGGTGCCGACGAAGAGCAGGGTGCCGCCGTGGGCGACGGTCTGCTTCACGAAGTCGAAGGCGATGTCGATGTCAGCAATGGTCTGCTGCAGGTCGATGATGTAGATGCCGTTGCGCTCGGTGAGGATGAAGCGCTTCATCTTCGGGTTCCAACGGCGAGTCTGGTGGCCGAAGTGGACACCGGACTCGAGGAGCTGACGCATGGTAACGACTGCCATGGTTCGTCCTTTCCCCGCAAGTCGCGAGTGATCAGTGGGGTTTCCCCCGGGGTTATCGGTTTGCTGTGCGCGTTGCGCACCCTGGTGCCATGACCGGCGACCATCCCCGAAGGGACCGAAGCCGCCGCGCCTCGCTTCCCTGGCGGTTTCCCGTGGGTCGCGATAATGGCACGCGAAGTCACCTGCACAGGGCAAGTGCCCGGCTATCTTACCTCACAAGTGCACAAATGTCCGAAGCCAGAGAGATGAGACGTTGCCTACTGGATACGCCATGGACGAGGCCGTGACAGCTCGGCGCAAACACGCCACCTTCGCCCGTTATCCACAGGACCATGTCGCGTCGTGGCAGTATCCACAACCAACGCCGGGCGACTAGACCTGTGCGGCTTCTCCACTCACGCTGATGTTATGACCTCTACAATCGCGCACCGCAGCCACTTTTGCGTGCTTTCACTGATCGTTACCTTCGTCGGGACGCTGCTCATCATCGCGACACCGCCAGGCGTGGCAGCCCCACACCGTGAGCGGTGGCAGTGGCCAACGGGTGGGCCCGTAACCGTCGTCGAAGGATTCTCCCCACCTGCCCACGACTGGCTGCCTGGACGTCGCGGGGTGACGTTACAGTATCCGGCTCCCTCCCCGGTGTACGCATGCGCATCGGGGACCGTGACCGTTGCGGGGCCCGTTGCCGGGCGGGGAGTGATTTCGATTCGTCACGACGTCGGTGGCCGCGTCATCTGGTCGACGTATCTGCCGGTGACGCCATCTGTCGCTGTTGGCGATCGCGTCGAGAAAGGGGACGTCATCGGCGTTGTCGAAGGAGATTCACCCACACTGCACTGGGGCGCAAAGACCGGCAGACGCACATACATCGATCCGATACGCATGACGATGGGGCGTCCGCGACTCCTGCCGTGGGACGAGGCATCGGCCCCTTAACGTCGCGCGCAATGCCGCGCGTGGACATTCTGGGTGACGAGGCGCGGGCACCGGGCCCGCGGCCCCTACGCTCGGGGGTGTGCCCGCTGGTAGATTGCGCTCAGGCGAGCGGTATCGACGTGGGTGTAGCGCTGGGTGGTCGACAGCGACGAGTGCCCGAGCATCTCCTGGACCGCCCGCAGGTCGGCTCCGCCCTGTAGGAGGTGCGTCGCCGTCGAGTGCCGCAGCCCGTGTGGCGCAATGTCATGAACGCCAGCGCGCGCCGCCATCTTATGCACCATCGAACGCACAACCCGCGGATCGATGCGACCACCCTTATCGCCGAGGAAGAGAGCGTGCCCGCTGCGCTCCCCGGCCAACTGGGGACGGCCTCGAACCAGCCAATGGTCGAGGGCGTCGGCAGCGGGAGGCCCGTAGGGAACCACACGCTCTTTGTTTCCTTTGCCGACGACCCGCACGGTGAGGGCTTCACGGTTCAGCGATGAGATGTCGAGGGCACAGACTTCGGAGACACGAAGGCCACACGCGTACGTGAGCTCGAGGATCGCCCAATTTCGAATCTGGGAGGCCCCTCCCGCCGCGGCCTCATCCCGCGCAGCATTGAGGAGCACCCTCGCATCGGATTCGTCGAGCGGAGAAGGTAGACGCTGGTCGGCACGCGGGGACGACAGGAGCGCCGCGGGGTCCCTCGCCAGGATTCCTTCACGCATTGCCCAGGAGGTGAAGTTGCGAATCGCGGCGGTGTGGCGCGCGATTGTCGAGCGCGCTCCCCCGTCCGCGAGGGTGCGAGCAAGCCAGGAACGCACAGCGCGTTGCGTCAGCGCCTCTCGGAGCTGCTCAGGGGTCGCATCAGCGTCGAGCGAGAGAAACTCCAGGAGCGAGTGCAAGTCCCCAAGGTAGGCGGCAACGGTGTGGGGGCTCATCCGTCGCCCAAGGCGCAGGTACTCTTCCCAGCGCTCCCCCACATTGCGTGTCATATCGATATCCTACGGTCTGCCTCCCCCTGTCCGCGTCCAGCCACGCGTCGATCCAGCCACTAGGCCCGCAACCGAGAGTTCCATGAGCGCATAGTTCACTTCTTCGCGTGACAGCGCCGCAGCGACGCAGATTGCTTCGACCGACGCGGGAGCACTCCTGGGAAGCGCCTCCCACACCCGACGCTGAGTCGGCTCCAGTGCATCAACCCCATGATCGTCGTCGACTGGCATACCGAACAGAGGCTGGGCGGCGTCAACGCTCACCGGGCGCACAAGTTCGAGGGCGTCACGCCCGTCACGGATGATCGTCGCTCCGTTGCGCGCAAGCTCGAGGCACCCAACCGACATCGGAGCATCGACAGCCCCGGGAACAGCACCCAACTCACGTCCGTATTCCATGGCACGGCGCGCCGTCGCGAGGGCGCCTGAGCGCGCTCCCGCCTCGACAACCACGGTTGCCCCGCTCCACGCCGCTATCAGACGGTTGCGCGTGAGAAAACGCCACTTCGCGGGCCTGGCGGTCGGTGCAACTTCGGAGATGAGGGCACCTCCGCCATCGATGACCGCGCGAAAGTCGCTACCGTGGCAAGCGGGGTAGGGATTGCACACGCCACCAGCGAGGATGCAGATCGTGCGCCCACGCGCAGACAGGGCGCCGCGGTGAGCCTCAATGTCGATGCCAATCGCTCCTCCTGACACGACCGTCACCCCTGCCGTGGCAACGAATGCCGCCATGTTGCGTGCACACCTGTTTCCCGCCCCGGTGGAGGCCCGAGCACCCACGATCGACAGATGACGATCCGCACGCGGAGCCTCGGGCAGGTCGCCAAGGAACCACAGCCCCATCGGCTCATCCTCCCCCAGGCATGCAAGGTGGTCTGGCCAGCGTGGATCGCCAGGTGTCATGAATCCGCCACCCGCATGAGCGACGCGCTTAAGTTCACTGTCAATATCGACCGAGAGAGCGCGCTGCCTCCACCGATTCCACTGCGTGTGCCAGTCAATCCTCGAATGACGGGCAACTGACAACGGAGGTGCCGACCAGCTTCCGATCAGCCATGCGCGCGCATCTCGATCCCCTAAAGCCTGACGCAGGACGCGTGCGCACGGATCAGCCGGCTCCGCTACGGCAGACCACCAGGCAGCCTCCCATAGTGCTGTGTCATTCATAGTGATCCGCTCCGTTCCGCAGCTGCTGCGCTGCAACAATGTGGTCAAAGGTCGGCCGAGGCGCAGCCTCGAGATCGGCAAGCGTCCATGCCAGGCGTAGCATCCGGTCGATCCCACGCATGGACGAGTGACCGGAATCGACGAGCCGATCAAGTTGATGAATGAGCGAGGCATCAATGCCTGAGTGGTGGCGCAACCACGCTCCCGGAAGTTGTGCGTTCATAGTCCACGGCGTGCCCTTGAGGCGCGTGCGCGCCCTTGAGCGCGCCTCTATGACGCGCTGGCGTATCGACGCGGAATCATGGGTTTGTGTCGACGCCAGGTCCGCCCGACTGGGGGTATGCACGTCGATGCGGATGTCCATTCGATCCAGCAACGGCCCGGACAAACGCGCGAGATACCTGCGTCGATTCACCGACGAACAGGTGCACCGCCGCCCTCCATATCCGCCTCCGCACGGGCAGGGATTGGACGCCATCACCAGTTGGAATGCGGCGGGATAACGCGCCTGAACGCCGGAGCGGTGCACATGGATGACACCTGATTCAAGGGGTTCACGCAGCGAGTCAAGGACGGAGGGAGCAAACTCGGCGGCCTCGTCAAGAAAGAGGATTCCTCCGTGCGCCAGCGACGCCGCCCCGGGGGCGAGCGTGCGCGTGCCGCCACCGATCAGCGCCGGCATGGTCACCGAGTGGTGCGGAGCTTGGAATGGAGGTCGCGTCATCAGCGATATTGAGGAGGGCAACAGGCCCGCCACCGAATGCAACGAGGTGGTGACAAGAGCGGTGTCCGCGTCAAGATCTGGAAGTATCGTCGGGAGTCGGGACGCGAGCATCGTCTTGCCGGATCCAGGCTCTCCCAGGAGAAACACGTGATGCCCACCGGCGGCTGCAACCTCCATCGCGGCAATTGCCTCCGGCTGACCGCGCACGTCGGCCATGTCTGCAAGGGGCGTATCGCCGTCGCGTTCCCCCTCGCGGCGGATACCCATCCGCCCGTGGAACGGAGCCTTCACAGCCTCTCCCCCGGCCCACGCGATCAGGTCAGCTAAATGCGCGAAGTCCAGGACCTCGATGCCGCTCACCAGACGTGCTTCCTGTGCGCACGCCGACGGCACGATCACGCGGCGCACACCCCGCGAACGTGCGGCCAACACTGCCGGCAGCACCCCGCGCACCGGCTGAATACTGCCATCCAACGCAAGCTCACCAACGAGGACCGCGTCTTCAAAAGCCACCGGCGAAACAAGGCCCGTGGCCAGAGCGATAGAAGCCGCGATCGACAGATCAAAAGCCGACCCCGACTTCGGAATGCCAGCAGGGGACAGATTCACGGTGATGCGCTGGTCTAACACATCCAGGCCGCACGACTCGAACGCAGCGCGTACGCGATCGCGGGCCTCGCGCACGGAGGTGTCGAGCAGGCCGACGAGTGTGAACGCTACAAGGCCAGACCCCGCGTATGTCTCCACGTCAACAAGGTGCCCCTCGATACCCACCACACTCATGGAATACGTGCGCGCAAGCCCCGGGCCTCTCATTGCACACCCCGCAACCACACGAGCTGTGCCCCCAGAGCGCGAAGATCCACGACCTCGTCCATGGACCCCGGCCACGATCCCAGCATCCGTGCGTCCACCGTGATGGCGACGACGTCGATACGCACACGCGAAGCAAGGTGACCGTGGGCCCTGCACCACGCACCCGTCAGTGCTCGAAGCCGCGCTACCTTGCGATGGTCGACCGACGCAAGCGCACTCCCCTTTCGGCGCCCCACCCTGGTGCGCACCTCGACGATCACGGTCCACGAACGCGACGGATCGGTCTCGTCGCGCGCGATAATATCGAGCTCGCCCCGGCGGCCATCACGCCAGTTGGTGTCGAGAAGGCGCAGGCCGCCCTCTTCGAGCGCCAGTCGGGCGGTATATTCGCCCGCAGCGCCCAAGGCCCGACGATCGGGCCGTGTTAAGCATCCCATCACGGATCACCTCCGCCCCCACAGTGCGCCCGAATCCATCGGTCACACAATGCGAAAACCGCCCCCTGTGGATAGGGAGCGGTTCACGAAAAGGCCTGTGGATAACCGCGGAGCGGCTCATCTGCGGTTAGGGAATGTCGAGCTCCGGCTTCGACAGTTCCTCGACGTTCACGTCCTTGTAGGTAATCACGCGCACCGAGCGCACGAATCGCGACGAGCGGTAGATGTCCCACACCCACGCGTCACTGAGCGTCAGCTCGAAAAAGACGTCGCCGCCGACCGGGCGTGCCTGCACGTCAACGTGATTGCACAGGTAGAAACGCCTCTCGGTTTCCACGACGTACTTAAACAACCCGATGACGTCGCGGTACTCCTTGAAGAGTTCCAGCTCCAGATTGTTTTCGTAACCTTCGATTTCTTCGCTCACGCCACCATCATGCCGGGCGAGGTGCCGAGCGCGGCCACGCCACCCCGGCGCGCCCTACTTTGTGGCATGCGTCGGCATCTTCCACGAGCGACGATGCTGCTCCGACACGCCTAACTCGACGATGGCGCGCGTGTGGGCGGCCGACCCGTAGCCCTTATTCGACGCCCAGCCGTAGCCCGGGTCATCAAGGTCCTGCATGAGGCGATCACGCTCGACCTTCGCGAGGACTGACGCAGCAGCTACGACAGCGCAGGAAGCATCTGCCTTCACCTGCATCTGCACCGGCAGATCGACGCCAAAAGGATCCTCGGGCCCGTCGATCGCGCCAAAGAGATCGTCCGGAGCGGAGAGCCAATCGTGCGAGCCGTCCAGAAGGACACCGCCGGGAACGAGGCCGTGGCTCGCCACCTCGTCCAGAGCACGCCGAC
>CALBAF010000438.1 GCA_937926415.1 uncultured Actinomyces sp. | reverse complement strand
TCGCGCGCCTCCTCGCAGCCGAGTAAACGAGCGCCTAAATTTCCGCGCCGCTCGCGTGCCGTTAGCGCGCTCGTTCGTCGCGCCTCAGCGTGGCCAGAGCGTGGGGTTGTCTGAGACGAGCGCGCGCACCAGGTCGACGCCGCCCGTAGTGGCCAGGATGTTTCGATACTGGGGGCGGCAGGCAAAGCAGCCGATGACGCGCTGGAGCCGCTCGGCCGTGAGGTTCAGGCATGTGATGTCGATCGTCATGGGCGTCTCATTGCCTGTGGTCGTGATGTACGCCTGCTTGATGACGCAGTGTTTCACTTTCACTACTTCGGTGTGCACGATGCGCGGGCTGCTTGTCCATGGGAAACGCACGGGCGAGTCGGCGAGCATCGGGTGAATCTCGAAGTATTCGGGAGTGAGCGTCATGATGGGGCCGCGATGGATCGTCCCCGGCCTGTAGGCCGCTGTCCAAGATGCCAGGAGGGCCAGGCAGCTGATAACCATGAAGGCAATGACAGCCCACAGCATGTCGCGGTAGATGAGGTAGCTGATGAGCATGAGCGGACCCATGGACGCAAACCACGCGTACTGGCCCAACACGAACCATATGCTGCCCAGGTAGGGGTGTACAGCGACGCCGCCTGGAACGATGCTGAGCATGGGGCCCCTGCGCTGACTCCTGCGATACCCGCTGAACGCAGAGCCAACGAGAATGATGCCCGTGACCATGATGGCCAAGGAGCCGACGATGATGGTTGACGGCTGCCATACCGTGAGGAGGGCGAGCGGGGTGCCAACGATCGCGAATAGGGGAAGCGAGGAGGAACGACGGCGCAACTCAGCTTGGGGACTGAGAGACTCATACACGTTGTGCATCAAGGGAAACTTCATGATTTGCCTCCTCGGCTGTCGGGCGTGACCGGCCAACAGGGGTGCGCCACTCGGCTGCGCCTCGCGAAGCTGGGCTGCGTCATTGTCATCTTGTGATATCAGTACAACCATAGTGTCGAGTGCGTTGGGTGGGCGAGGCTGACCATATGAAGACGGCCTCCGTTTCTCGCGCCTCAGCGTGGCCAGGGCGGCGACATACATCAGCGACCCGTCAGGATCGCGCGTGCCACCCTGGATCCCTCCGGGGATGTCAGCTTTGCCAGCTTCTCCGGTCGATTGTTGAAGTAGGTGACCAGGTTGTCCACCCGGGAAAGCGGTATGGGAGTTCCCGTCATATCGAACACCATGTCGCGGTCAGTTCCGTCGGCGGACACATGCATGAGTGGGAGCTGATAGGTGCTGTTGGTGATTGGATCGAAGCCCCTAATGGTCGGATGGCGTTCCCACGGAATACGCGTCGCAGACTTGTCGATGAGAGATCGGAACGCGACATGTTCAGGGGTGAACTCGATGATTGGGCCCTGATGAATTAACCAGAGCCGGTGGGGAGACGACATGAACATGAAGTAGAACATCATTGAGAACAGGAGGCCCGTGACCAAGCTGAGGACAGTGCCGATGGCTGAGTGGGTCACCAGTACTTCGATGATGATTGCTATCGGTGCGAAGGCGATGCCGATACCGAAGGCGATGTGTTGCGTGCGAACAATGGCAAGGG
>CALBAF010000437.1 GCA_937926415.1 uncultured Actinomyces sp. | reverse complement strand
GAGGAGGACCCCGAGGGTGACCTCGCGGCCCTGCGCCAGGCCCTGAAAGGAACCGGCGCCTCGTGGAGCCGCGCCCCCGGCATGGCCGCCATGCGCCCGCGCTACCGCAGGGCCAACTCCCTGGGCGCCATCCTGGCCCGCACGATCAAAACCCGAGAATGGGACACCCCCACCAAGATGGGGTCGATCATGGCGAAATGGCGCGACATCGTCGGCCCCCAGGTCGCCGACCACGCCCGCATCGAGACTTTCGAAGGCCACCGCCTGGTCGTGCGCACCGACTCCACCGCCTGGGCCAAACAGCTCCAGCTGCTCCTGCCCACCATCGAGCGGCGCATCGCCGAAGAGGTCGGATCCGGTGTCGTCGAACAGGTCATCATCCGAGGACCCGTCGCCCCCTCGTGGCGCAAAGGACCCTACGTCGTACGTGGACGAGGCCCGCGCGCCGACTACGGGTGACAGCGACGGGCACGTTGCCGTCCAAATGATGTTTCTGACCGCGCGGTCTCTGATACTCTGTTCCGTTAGCCCGCGCGAGAGCGCTTGTTAAGGAGACATCATGAGCAATCCATTCGCCAGGAATGAATTTACCGCCCAAGGCTTTGGCCAGCAGGGCGGATACCAGCAGGGCGGGTACACCCCCGGCCAGTACCAGGGCGGATACTCCGGTGCTGCCCAGGGTGCGCCCCAGCAGCCCTACGGCCAGTGGAACCCGCAGGGTGGCTACGGCGGGCAGGGTGGATTCCCTCAGGGCGCACCCCAGCAGGGCGGCAAGTCCAAGACGCCGCTCATCATCGGCATCATCGCTGGCGTCGTCGTCATCGCGATCATTGTTGGTGTCGTTATCTGGGCGATGTCGGGATCAGATTCCGAGGACTCCTCCAACAACTCCACCCCCGCACCCGGCACCTCCGCCCCGGCAAACCCGGGCAGTGGCAGCACAGACCCGGCGAACCCCGCGCCCGGCAACCCTCAGGCGCCGAACAACACCAACCCCTCCGCCGCACCCACGCAGGGAAACGGAACGGGAGCCAACGGCTTGCTCAGCATGACCCCGGTGGGCACTAACTCTCTCTACGAGATCACCGACATCTCGTACGGGCCCAAGGCCGATAACAACGAGCAGACGCTTAAGATCACCTTCAAGGTCACGAACAAGGGTAATGCGGCGGAATTTGGTGGCATGTACCCCCTTCCATACCAGAACAACGAACAGCTCGGCAAGCCTAACTTCTTCATGACTCAGGAGCCCGACGACTTCGAATACGTGCCCGGCATGGTTGATGTTCCGGCCGGGCAGTCGGTCGAATTTGTCGTCTACTGGGTGATCAAGAACAAGAGGGACCCCATCGAGTTCCGCGACCCGAACTGGACCATCTTCCAGGGCCAGGGCAAGGATTACCAAAAGTGGACCTGGCAGCCGAAGTAATCCACTGATCAGGTGTCGCGAACGCGCACGCTCAAGGCTCTGAAACGGCATTTTTAGAGCATCCAGGCGCGCGAATCGTCGCTGTTTACGAGTGAGCGACGGGGCCGCCCTCCCACCCGGGAGGGCGGCCCCGTGCGTCCCAGCCGCAACAACAATTGACATGCGACTGGTCACAGTCGACTTTTCGTTGGAATCACGCAGTTTGTAAAGTAACCCTCCGAGCCTGTCAATCCCGGGAACAAGCGCCACTTTTGGTAGAATCTACAAGGTTAAACATCTATTTTCGCGTACTGCGAGGGGAGCCACGTGGCTGACAACGAGAAGACCGCCGAAGGCGAGCAGTCCTACGGCGCATCGGACATCACCGTCCTCGAGGGCCTGGAAGCCGTCCGCAAGCGCCCGGGCATGTACATCGGATCCACCGGCGAACGCGGCCTGCACCACCTGGTGTACGAGGTCGTCGACAACTCCGTAGACGAGGCCCTGGCTGGCTACGCCGACCACATCGAGGTCACGATCCAGGAAGACGGCGGCATCAAGGTCGTCGACAACGGTCGAGGCATCCCCGTCGACGAGCACCCCACCGAGCACAAGCCCACCGTCGAGGTCGTCATGACGATCCTCCACGCCGGCGGCAAGTTCGGCGGCGGCGGATACGCTGTCTCGGGCGGCCTGCACGGCGTCGGTATCTCCGTCGTCAACGCCCTGTCCACCCGCGTGAACACCGAGATCCGTCGCCAGGGCTACGTGTGGCGCATGTCGTTCGCTAACGGCGGCACCCCCATCACCCCCCTCGAGCGCGGCGAAAAAACTGACGAAACCGGCACCACCCAGGTCTTCTACCCGGACCCGGAGATCTTCGAAACCGTCGAATTCGACTTCGAGACCCTGCGCCAGCGCTTCCAGCAGATGGCCTTCCTCAACAAGGGCCTGCGCATCACCCTGACCGACGAGCGCGAGTTCGCCACCGACGAAGGAGACGAGATCGCCGGCGGCGAGGAGGCCTCGGACAAGAAGACCAAGGGTCACCGCACCGTCACCTACTGCTACGAGCACGGCCTGCGCGACTACGTCGAATACCTCGACTCCGCCAAGAAGTCCGACACGATCAACAACGAGATCATCGACTTCGAAGCCGAAAACGACGAAGGCACCATGAGCGTGGAAATCGCCATGCAGTGGACCACCGCCTACTCCTCGTCCGTCCACACCTTCGCCAACACCATCAACACGACCGAAGGCGGCATGCACGAGGAAGGCTTCCGCACCGCGCTGACCTCCCTCGTCAACCGCTACGGTCGCGAGAAGGGCATCATCCGCGACAAGGACGACAACCTCACCGGTGACGATGTCCGCGAAGGCCTGACCGCCGTCATCTCTATCAAGCTCACCGAACCCCAGTTCGAAGGCCAGACCAAGACCAAGCTCGGCAACACCGAGGCCCGCACCTTCGTCGCCCAGCAGGTCTACTCCAAGCTCACCGACTGGTTCGACGCGCACCCCGCAGACGCGAAAGCCATTATTTCGAAGGGCCAGGCCGCCCAGGCCGCTCGCGTTGCCGCACGAAAGGCGCGCGAGGCTACCCGCCGTAAGGGCGTTCTGGAATCGGCCTCGATGCCCGGTAAGCTGCGCGACTGCTCCTCGCGCACGCCGTCGGAGTGCGAAATCTTCATCGTCGAGGGCGACTCCGCAGGCGGCTCCGCCGTCGGCGGCCGCGACCCCGAACGTCAGGCCATCCTGCCGATCCGCGGCAAGATCCTCAACGTTGAAAAGGCACGCCTCGACCGAGCCCTGTCCTCGGACACGATCCGCTCCCTCATCACCGCCTTTGGCACCGGCATCGGCGAAGACTTCGACATCTCGAAGCTGCGCTACGGCAAGATCGTCATCATGGCGGACGCCGACGTCGACGGCCAGCATATCGCCACGCTGCTGCTGACCCTCCTCTTCCGCTACATGCGACCCCTCATCGAGGACGGCCACGTCTTCATCGCCATGCCCCCGCTGTACCGCATCAAGTGGACCAACGCCGAGCACGAATTCGCATACTCCGACAAGGAGCGCGACAAGCTGCTCGCCGCCGGCGCCGCCGCGAACCGCCGCCTGCCCAAGGAAGGCGGCATCCAGCGCTACAAGGGTCTGGGCGAAATGAATGACCACGAACTGTGGGAGACCACCATGGATCCGGAGCGCCGCATCCTCAAGCAGGTCACCCTCGACGAGGCCGCAGACGCCGACGAGACCTTCACGATCCTCATGGGCGACGACGTCGACCGACGCCGCACGTTCATCCAGCGCAACGCCTCCGACGTGCGCTTCCTCGACATCTGACATAACCCGCGACCAGCCCAGCCCCGGCCTCGAACCAGGCGGGCCTGATTGAGCAGAAACAACGTAAGGAATACTTGTGAGCGACGAGCAGACTACCGACGCGCGGCACATCTCGGACACCGAGCGCATCCGCCAGGTCGACCTGCAAAAGGAGATGCAGCGCTCCTACCTCGACTACGCCATGAGCGTTATCGTCGGGCGCGCCCTCCCCGACGTGCGCGACGGCCTCAAGCCCGTCCACCGTCGCGTCCTGTACGCCATGTACGACGGCGGATACCGCCCCACCTCCTCGTTCTCCAAGTCCTCCCGCGTCGTCGGCGAGGTCATGGGTAACTACCACCCCCACGGCGACGCCGCTATCTACGACGCCCTCGCGCGCCTCGTGCAGCCCTGGTCGCTGCGCTACCCCCTCGTCGCCGGCCAGGGTAACTTTGGCACCCCCGGCAACCTGGGTCCCGCCGCACCCCGTTACACCGAGTGTAAGATGGCGCCCCTGGCCATGGAGATGGTCCGCGACATCGACGAAGAATGCGTCGATTTCCAGGACAACTACGATGGCCGCAACCAGGAACCAACCATTCTTCCCTCGCGTTTCCCCAACGTCTTGGTGAATGGTTCGGAAGGTATCGCCGTCGGCATGGCGACCCGCATTCCTCCGCACAACCTGCGTGAGGTTGCACGCGGCGTGCAGTGGGCGCTTGAGCACCCCGAGGCCTCGCGAGAGGAACTCCTTGAGGCCCTCCTCAAGCTGATCCCCGGTCCCGACTTCCCAACGGGCGCAACCATTTTGGGACGTCGTGGAATTGAAGACGCATACCGTACGGGACGCGGGTCCATCACCCAGCGCGCGGTTGTCAACGTGGAGGAAATCCACGGACGCCAGTGCCTGGTGGTCACCGAGCTTACCTATCAGGTCAACACCGACAACCTGGCAGACAAGATTGCTCAGCTGGTTCGTGACGGTCAGATCCAAGGTATTGCGGATATTCGCGATGAAACTTCGGGCCGTACCGGTCAGCGACTGGTCATTGTCCTCAAGCGTGATGCAGTTGCCAAGGTCGTTTTGAACAACCTGTACAAGCGCACCTCTCTGCAAGAGAACTTCTCAGCAAACATGCTTGCGCTGGTCGACGGTGTTCCGCGAACCCTGTCGATTGACGGCTTTATTCGCCACTGGGTTGCCCACCAGATCGAAGTGATTGTGCGCCGCACGCAGTTCCGCCTGCGTAAGGCTCAAGAGCGTCTGCACATCTTGGACGGTTACCTCAAGGCTCTCGATGCCTTGGATGAGGTCATTGCCCTTATCCGTCGCTCCCCCACCGCTGATGATGCGCGCACGGGCTTAATGGAGCTGCTGGATATTGATGAGGCGCAGGCGCAGGCTATTTTGAATATGCAGCTTCGTCGTCTGGCGGCTCTGGAACGTCAGAAGATTCAGGACCGCCACGATGAGCTGATGCGTCTGATAGCCGAGTACAACGCG
>CALBAF010000436.1 GCA_937926415.1 uncultured Actinomyces sp. | reverse complement strand
ATGTCGGCGCCCCGGCCTACGCGCCCCTGAGGCGTATCCTCCCGAGGCGTGCGCCCCTTAGGCGTCTCGCGTGAGGAAGATTGCCGCCGCGATGGGCAGAGGAAGCACAGTCCAGGCGAGGAATATCAGAGCCGTCTGCGCCTGGGAGAGGAAGGTCGCCGTATCCTCAACGCCCCAGGTGTTCGCCACGGCGAAGGGATCCGTGATGGCGGCGTCGGCGGAGGTCGGGAGCAGACCCGCGAGCTCTTTGGCCCACTCCCACTGCGAGGCCATCATCTGCAACGGCACCATGATGACGAAGAGCACCACGACGACGGTCGTGATGGCGCCGGCCGTGGAGCGCAGGAGGAATCCGTAGGCAAGACCCATCAGCGCGATGGCGGCGAAAGCGAGTCCGGAGCCCCAGAAGAAACCCAGGTACTCGCTGTCGGTGATACTCCCGGCGTCATCCTTGAGGAAGGGGACGGTGACGGCCCACGTCGCCATGGTTGACAGTAGTCCCAGAAAGAAGGCGAAGACTGCGACGACCGCGGCCTTGGCCATGAGGAGTCGGCCCCGGTGGGGGGTCGCAGTGAGGCTGGAGCGGATCTGACCGGAGGCGTACTCCCCGGTGACTTGGAGTGCGCCGAGGACGGCGACGATGATATAGCCGAAGGGCGCGGCGGACGTGATCTGGTACTTGGCCTGATCCACCTGCTCCGGGATGCCGTGGTAGCCGATGGCGGTGGCCGCCCCGAAGAGGACCATGACGCCCATGGCGACGGCAGAGGTAACCCAGGTGGAGCGCAGAGAGCGGATCTTGATCCACTCGGAGCGCAGAGCGCGGCCGAAGGTCTGGTGGCCGTTGATGCGGGGGGCACGTAACTTCGTGCCGGATGCGGTGATCGCAGTCATGGGGTTCTCCTTGAGGTCTGCGGGGTCAGGCTCAACGCAACGCGTGCTGCTGGGCGACCGGCTGGTCAGCCTGGCCCCTGGGGATGGTGGTGTTGTACTCGGTGTTGCCGCCGGTGAGCTCGAGGTAGGCGTCCTCGAGGCTGGCCTTGATGGTGGTCAGCTCATGCAGGACGATGCCGTGGGCGG
>CALBAF010000435.1 GCA_937926415.1 uncultured Actinomyces sp. | reverse complement strand
GAGCGCGCCCGCACCCAGGACGCCTGCGCCCGCGCCAGCAAGGCCAGCGTGGCTGAGATGTCCGGACGAGTTGAAGCGCGTCGACGGCCCGCCGTTGATGCGCCACAGGGGGTGATCGCGATCAGTGGGAGGAGCCGGCGTGTAGCCGCCGCGGGTGAGGCCGTTAGCGTAGCGCTCGCCGCCGATGCGGGTGTGCATCAGGTCGATACCCATGAGGTCCTGCGGGTCCGTGATGGGTTTGCTGCGACTGCCCAGCTCGCCCTCCTTGGTGAATTTGTCGGCGATGCGCTGGGACTGCATCTTGCGCAGTCGCTCCGCGTCCGCGCCCTCCGCGCTGGGGTCGTCGAAGCCGCCCGGGTAAAGGCCGGAATTAGCGCCGCGCAGGTCCGAACGCCCGTAGCCGCTGCCTCGATCCCCCGGGTACACGCCGGGATCATCGGGGGACACCGACTTGTTACCGTTCTCGAGTTCCTTTGCAACCCATGGAGCAGAAATCAAGGGGGGGTTTGTGGTGTGCCCCCAGCTACTCTGATTCCCTCTTTTTTGCTTGTGGAGGTCTTTTGCTGTTTGAGCGTGGTTTGCCAACTCGCGCATGGAGTCGTTCAGGCGACGCAGGATGTCTGCCGAGTTGGCCTCGCGCTGCGCGTTGGCCTGAGCGGCGACGGCGTCGTAGACGGCCGCGCCGGTCGAGGCGACGGCGTTGACGCCGGCCCCGAAAATACCCAAGTTCTGCATGACGGGGATCGTCACCTCGGCCATGTCACGCAATGCGTCGAGCCTGGAGTCGACCAGCACGGGGGACAGCATCTCTGCCTCTTCGCGGGCGTGCTGCATGACCCGGCGCATCTCCACCTCAACCTGAGCGGTCGCGAGGTAGGAGTCACGCCACTCCTGCAAGCGTTGCTCAGCATCCGCGAGCCACTTGTCGATGGCGGTGCCCGTCTGGCCTCGGAAACCCTGGTATTCGCGGTAGTGCCGTAAGCGTCGCTCGGCCTCGTTAATGGCATCCATCGTGGTGCGGTGTTTGAGATCGAGGTTCGCGAGAGATTCGTTTGCCTTCGCGTCCTCCACGAATTGCATGAGGCGCTTGTACATCGGACTCTTAACCACTGCCGTGTCCTTCCCTATCCTCAGAAGTCAGAACTGCCGCCGACAACAGGATTGTTAGTATCCTGTGAGCCTGTGGAGGTCGTTGATGACGAAGGCGTCGTGGAAGCGGGATTGAGCGTTCCCGCAGCCTGATGGACCGGAACACCGAGCGAGGAGACGAGAGAAGCGAGGAAAGGAATGGAAGCCATGTCGGCTTGTTCGCCCTTAAATTTACGCATGACCTCGTCTTCCGTCTTCTTGAAGTCGTCCTCGGTATCGCGAACTTTCCGGTCGAAATCACGGAGCTTATCGCCCTCGGATGCAAAACCCTCCCGAGCGGTGTTGTAGGCTTCCTGGAGTGCCTGACGAGCGGCCTCAACGCCAGACTCGGTGCCCCACACGTCGGCGACCTGAGCGTCCGCAAACTCGCGAGCGGTCTGAGCGGCCGTGTCGAAAGACTCCGCTCCAAAGGCTCCGTCCTGGCGCGTCTGATCATGATTCTGGGAGCTGAAGCTCACGTCGCTCACGAAAACCTCCGGGCGTAACAAGCGCAGGCGCGGCCTGCAGACGTCAATGAGATGATGCTCATCATATGACCATCCGGCAAAGCGCGCAAAAATGCGGAGTAAGTGTCGACCATGACGAGGAGAAAGTGCTCCGACGTTGCGGCTCGCGCAAACGATGTTTGGTGGCGATGAGTTGGGGGCCGCAGCGCAGCGCGCCGCGACCCCCGGAAGCAAAAACCTCTCAAGAGGTTACATTCACTCGCCAGCCTCGAAGGTGGCCTTCTCAGCCTCGGTGTCCGGCACGAAGGAATCCGTGTCCAGATCCGCCCAGTACTCCTCGGCCCACGGATCCTCGATCGGCTGCGAACGCTTCCACAGGATGTAGCCCGCGCCGGCGACGGCACCCACCAGGGCCGTCAGGCCGAAGGCGCGCAGCGCGCGCTCGTGGCTGACGGGCTCGCCACCTACGTGGAGGAGACCCT
>CALBAF010000434.1 GCA_937926415.1 uncultured Actinomyces sp. | reverse complement strand
CCGGTGCGCCGGGTGGGGCGCTTCGCGTGCGCGGACGAGGCCGGCGCGGGGGACGGGGAAGCGGCTTCACGTCCCGCGGGGGAAGTCATGACACTCACAGGACGGCTCCCTTCCTGGCCTGGCGCAGCACGAGCGCGATGAAGACGAAGGCGCCGAGGACGCCCAGGATGACCGACACGGGCATCTCGAAGGGGGAGATGATCGTGCGTGCCAGCAGGTCCGTGACGGTTACGAGGGAGATGCCCGCCAGGCACACCCAGGGAAGGTTCGTGCGCAGGTTGTCGCCCATCGACAGGGACACGAGGTTGGGGACGATGAGGCCCAGGAACGGCAGGGAGCCGACGACGACGGTGACGACTCCGGTTGCTACGGCCACGAGCCCCGTCGCGATGAGGACCATGCGGTGGTAATTGACGCCGAGGGAGATGGCGATGTCCTCGCCGAGGGACACGGCCGTCAGTCGGTCCGCCATGATGAACACGATTGCCACGACGACGGTGACGATCCACAGGACCTCATACTGGCCCTCGTAGACGGAGGTGAATGACCCCTGGAACCATACGGATACGCTCTGCAGGGTGTTCGTCTCGAGCGCCAGGAACGTAGAGATCGCGGAGACGACGGCGCCGAGCATCATGCCCATGATCGGCACGAGCAGTGAGGAGCGCAGGGAGACGCGGCGCAGCAGCGCGAAGAACACCATCGTGCCCACGAACGCGAAGATGATTGCGCAGGTCATGCGAACCAGGATCGGGGCGCCGGGCCACACGATCATGATGACGAGCAGGCCCAGACCCGCCCACTCGGTCGTGCCTGTCGTGGAGGGCTCGGCGAAGCGGTTCTGGGTGACCAGCTGCATGACGAGGCCGCTCATCGACATCGCGGCGCCCGACAGGACGAGGGCGATCGTGCGCGGGACGCGCACGGCGAGGAAAATCCTCCAGCCATCGTCCTGGGAGAGGATCGAGTACTCGCCGGTCGACAGGGATAGGACGAGGAGCGCAGCCACGGCGAGCGTGGCCAGGGCGAGCGCCAGGGGGCGACGCTTTGACGAGGCCGGGGCGGCCTCGTGCTCGAGCGCCGTGTCCGTGGGCGGGGCGGTGGTGGGGGAGTGCGTCATAAGAAAACGGGGTACGGGTGCCGCCCCGAGGGGCGGCACCCGCTTGCGTGTCAGAGGGTCACTTCTTTGCGGCTTCGAAGGCATCCGCGATGGAGTTGAAGATCTCCGTGTAGGTGATGATGGACTCGTTGGTGTACGTGTCGTTGGGCGCGTACACGACGTGCTTGTTCTGCAGCGCGGCGACGTTCTGCAGGGCGGCGTTGCCGGAGATCACGGTCTCGGCCGGGGTGTTGGAACCGTCCTTGGTGATGGCGGCGTCACGGTCGAGGACGAAGATCCATGCCGGGTTGGCCTCGGCGATGGCCTCGACGGAGATGTCGTCACCGGTGTGCGAGTCGGTTGCACCTTCGACCTCGAGGGCCGGCTTCAGGCCGAGCAGGTCGAAGACCGGGCCCCAGGTGCGGCCCTTGCCGGGTGCCACGTAGCCGATGTTGCCGCCGGAGACGTCAACCGCCATGACGGTCGAGGAGCCGTCGTAGGCCTTCTTCGCGCGCTCGATCGAGGCGTTGAAGTCGTCGACGAGCTTCTTGGCCTCGTCCTGCTTGCCGAAGATCTCACCGAGGGTGGTGACCTCGCGGATGAGCTCCTCGTTGAAGGGCTTACCATCGCGCGGCTCGAGGTTGATGAGCGGGACGTCGGGCGCCAGCTCCTTGATCTGAGCGTCGAACTTGGAGAAGCGCTGACCGGAGATGATGAGGTCGGGCTCGGCGGCGACCAGGGCCTCCAGGTTGGGGTCGCGGTGCATGCCCACGTCGGCGACGCCCTCACCGTTGAACGCCGTGACGGTCGTGGGGATCAGCTTCTTGGGGGCGGCGACGAGGGGCACGTCCCACTGCGCCAGCACCTCGAAGGTGCGGTTGTCAAGGGAGGCCGCGCGGGTCACGGGCAGCTTGATCTCGACCGTGCCGTCGTTCGCTTCGACCGTCACGGACGAGGCCTGGGTGGCCTGCATGGTCTCGCTCGGAGAAGCGGAGGACTGGGGGGACGAGGTGGTGGCGCCGGAAGAGCATGCGGCCAGGCCGAGGGCGGCAATGGCGGCGATGGCGGCCAGGGAGGTGGTCGTACGAGACATCATTTCTCCGTCGAGATTTTCTGCGTTGGGGCTGAAATAGGAAAAGCTAGGCTTACCTAACTGTCAAAAGCAACCATACAGAAAATTAGGGTCTCGTGCGTGTGAATACGAGCATAGTTTCGAGGTGGAGCGGGCAGCATATGGGCTGATGAAGCCCGGAAACGATCGTGGCGAGTAAGCCGAGGGGCGGTGCTCGCGAGCACCGCCCCTCAGGAAACAGCTCGGATTCCCGAGCGAAATGTCAGGTCAGTCGACCAGGCCCTTCACGGCCTCGTCGAGTTCTGCAACCCAATCCGCACCCGACACGTCCGAGGGCATGCGCCAATCCCCGCGCGGGGACAGGGAGCCGCCGGCCATGACCTTCGGGCCGTTGGGCAGGGCGCTGCGCTTGAACTGCTGGCTGAAGAAACGCCACAGGAACAGGCGCTCCCACTTGACGATCTCCTCGAGCGAGTACGCGACCTTGTCCTCCTCGGGGAAGCCGACCGGCCAGGAGCCGACCGAGGCGTCCGACCAGGCCTTCTCCGCCAGGAATGCGATCTTCGAGGGGCGCGCGCCGCGGCGCAGCACGTGGTAGAGCGTGAAGTCCTGCAGGTTGTAGGGGCCGATCTTGTCCTGCGTGGACTGCATCTTCTCGCCCGGCTTGGCGGGAACCAGCTCGGGGGAGATCTCCGTGTGCAGGATCGACAGGAGGACCTCGCCGACGCGGTCGTCGAACTGCTTGGAGGCCACGACCCAGCGGATCAGGTGCTGCATGAGGGTCTTCGGCACGCCTGTGTTGACCGCGTAGTGGCTCATCTGGTCGCCCACGCCGTACGTGCACCAGCCCAGTGCCAGCTCGGACAGGTCGCCCGTGCCCAGCACGATGCCGCCCAGGTGGTTGGCCAGGCGGAACAGGTAGTCGGTGCGCAGGCCCGCCTGGACGTTCTCGAAGGTCACGTCGTAGGTGGCCTCGCCCTCGCCGTAGGGGTGGCCGATGTCGGCCAGCATCTGCGTGGCCGCCGGACGGATGTCGATCTCCTCGAAGGATGTGCCCAGGTACTGACACAGTAGGGTCGCGTTCTTCTTCGTGCGCTCGGAGGTGGCGAAACCGGGCAGCGTGTAGCACAGGATGTCCGTGCGCGGACGGCCCAGTAGGTCCATCGCGCGGGCGGCCACGACCAGTGCGTGCGTCGAATCCAAGCCGCCCGACACGCCGAGGATGATCTTCGGGTTGCCGATCGCTCGCAGGCGCTGGACCAGGCCTGCCACCTGAATGTTGTAGGCCTCGTAGCAGTCCTGCTCCAGGCGAGTCGGATCGTTGGGGACGAAGGGGAAGCGGTTGACCGGGCGCTCCAGGCCCAGGTCGGTGCGCGGCGGATCGAGCGTGAACTCGACCTCCTGCGGGGCCATGCGCTCGTCGCCCGCGAAGTAGCGCTGGGCGTTGTCCGTGAACGAGTTCTGACGCTTGCGCTCGGTGCGCAGTCGCTCCAGGTCCACGTCGGCGATTGTGATGTGCGCGCCCTCCTGGAAGCGCTCGCCAATCGCCAGGCGGTCCCCGGCCTCGTAAATCATGGCCTCGCCGTCCCAGGCGAGGTCCGTGCTGGACTCGCCCATGCCGGCCGCCGTGTACACGTAGGCCGCCGAGCAGCGCGCGGATACCGAGCGCACCATGAGCTCGCGGTCGGCGCCGCGTCCCACGGTGATGGGGGAGGCCGACAGGTTCGCCAGGACGGTCGCACCCGCGAGCGCGAGCTCGGTGGCCGGAGTGACGGGCACCCACATGTCTTCGCAGATCTCGATGCCGATCGTCAGGCCGGGCACGTCGTCGGCGGACAGGAGGACCTGGCCGAAGGGGACCCACACGGGGCCTCCGCTGAATTCTTCGATGCCGCCCCAGGGCACCTCGATGCGCTCGCAGGCGCGCGGGGGCATGGTGACGAAGTGCCGCTTCTCGTAGAACTCGCGGTAGTTGGGCAGGTGGGACTTGGGGACGATCGCCAGCACGCGGCCGCGGTGGATGGCGACGGCGCAGTTGTACAGGGCGTTGTCCTTGCGCAGGGGCGCGCCCACGATGAGGAGGGGCAGCAGGTCGGCGCTGGCCTCGACGATGTCGGCAAGAGCCTTCTCGACGTTATCGAGCAGCACGTCCTGCAGGAGAAGGTCGTCGATGGCGTAGCCGGACACGCACAGTTCGGGGAAAACGCCCATCGCGACGCCGCGCGTATCAAGCTCGCGGGCGGCGTCGATGATCTCGCGGGCGTTCTCGAACGGGCGAGCGGGGTGCACGGGCAGGGTCACGGCGGCAACGCGCGCAAAACCCTGGTCGTAGAGGGAATGGAAGTTCATGGTTCTCCTTCGGTACTGGGCTATTCTTGCGCACTCGGCGCGCTCGCGCTCTTCATTGACGAGGCCGGGGCTGGGGCGGGTGGGCGGCGCAGGGGGGGGTCGAGGACGAAGGCCGTGTCGTCGACGCCTGGAACAAGGCGGTAGAGGGCGGCCGGGCGCCCAGCGCCCTCGCGCACCGTGCCGCCCGTTGGTTCGATGAATGACGCGGTTTTTGTTGCTTTGCGATGAAAATTGCGCGGGTCGAGCGCTGATCCCCAGATGGCTTCGTACGTGGTGCGCAGCTGTGTGATCGTGAACTCGGGGCCGCAGAAGGATGTGGCCAGGGGTGAGTATTCGATCTTGGAGCGGGCACGCTCCACGCCGTCCGCGAGGATTCTCGCATGGTCGAAGGCGAGAGGCGAGGCGGGCGCAAGGAGGGCGTCGACGGGATACCACAGGGCGCCCGCGGCGTCGCCTCCTGCATGGGTGGGCGAAAACGAGGGGGCGAGGAGGATGTAGGCGACGGAGAGAATGGGCCCGCGCGGGTCGCGGCCTTCCGGTCCGTAGGAGAAGAGCTGTTCGAGGTGTCCCGGCGGAGTGATGCCGGTTTCCTCCTCGAGTTCGCGTGCTGCGGCCTCCTCGGTCTGTTCGCCCTCGCGCAGGAAACCGCCGGGGAGTGCCAGATGGTCCTTGAAAGGCTCGATTCCGCGCCGCACGACGAGGGCGTGGAGCGTGTGGTCGATGACCGTCAGGGCGACGATGTCGACTGCGATGGGGATGGTGAGGGGTGAGGTCATGGTGTCAGCATAACTTATTTGTGTCGAGTTGACATTAAATATCTTGCAGGGTTATCGTCATGTTGACACAAACAAGTGGTTCGCCACCCAACCAAGGAGTCATCATGGGAACCCTGCACCACCACCCCTTCCTCATCCGCTACCAGGGCGGTGCCGGCGATCATGTCGTCCAGATCCGCGCCGGACGCACGATCCGATCCGGTGTCGGCCAGTCCTTCTGGCTGCGAGCCGGCCGCTGCGCGCTCGCGGAGGTGCCCACCGCCAACCGCGCCCACAGCTTCCTCGTGCAGGCGACCACCGCGGATCAGCAGAACATCAACGCGCAGGTCGCCATCACCTACCGCATCGAGGATGCAGAAGCCGCCGCTGCGCACTACGACTTCGGCCTGTACCCCCGAGAAGCGGGAGCCGACGCCCAGGGGTTGTGGCAGATCGACGAGACCGTCACCCGCATCGCCGCCTCTGCCCTGGCCTCGGCAATTGGCGAGATGACCCTCTCCGACGCCATTTCCGGATCCCTCGAACGGGTCGGACGCGTGCTGACCCAAGCCTTCGCGGACGAACAACAGCTGCGCGCCACCGGCGTTGCCGTCGTCGACGCGCGCCTACTGAGCCTGCGCCCGGACGAAGGGGTCGAATCCTCCCTGCGCGCCCCTCTCCTCGAGCAACTCCAGGCCGAGGCCGACCGCGCCCTCTACGAACGCCGGGCGCTCGCGGTCGAACGCGAGTCCCAGATCTCCGAAAACGAGATGCAATCCAAGCTCGACCTGGCCCGCAAGCGTGCCGACCTCGTCGACCAGGAGGGACACAACGCCAGACGCGAAGCCGAAGAGAAGGCCGCAGCAGACGCTATTGAGGTCGAAGCGGAAGCGCGCCGTATCACCGAAAAAGCCAAGGCGTACGAGGTCGACTGGAATACTGCGGGCCGCGCCCGGGTCGACAACGACGCCGCTTACATCCAGGCACTCGCCGAGGCTGGGCCCGAGGTGGCGCGGGCCCTCGCATTGAAGGAAATGGCGAAGAACATGCCCTCCTTCGGGAACATCACCATCACCGCCGACGTGCTCAGCGATCTTGTCGCCGCCTTCACCGGCTCCGCGAAGGCGGGACAGTAGTCATGCGCCGCCGCGCCGTCATCGTCCGACGCCCCACCGAGTTCGACGAGCTCATGGACCGCTACTCCACGCGCGGACAGGTCGAATTTGTCCTGCGCAGCCGCGGGCGCACCCTCGCCTCCGTCGAGCGTGCGCACGAGTCTCACATGGCTGCCCTGGCTCGCGTGCGTGCGGGCATCCCGGATGGGTGGGCGAGTGCCGACGTCGAGCGCGATTCCCTGTCACGCTTCCTCTTCGCCCCCGAGGACGTCATCGTCGTCGTGGGCCCAGACGGCCTGGTCGCCAACGTCGCCAAGTACGCGGGCGACCAAGTCGTGGTCGGTGTCAACTCCGTCCCTCAGTCGAACGCCGGCGTGCTTGTGCGCTGCACGCCCGACCAGGGGGTTGCGGCCCGCGGGCGCATCGAGGCGGGCGCTGACCTGCGGGTGGACCAGCTGACGATGGTGCGAGCGACCGCCGACGACTCGCGCACGCTCACCGCCCTCAACGAGGTATTCGTTGGGCACCCGAGCCATCAGAGCGCCCGCTACGAGCTGGCCCTCGGAACCCGTGTGGAGCGACAGTCCTCCTCGGGCGTCGTTGTCTCCACCGGGACCGGGGCCACCGGATGGGGAGCATCCCTCAAGCGCGGCCGCCACATGGGGGACCTGCCCGCGCCGACCTCGCGCTCGCTCGCGTGGTTCGTGCGCGAGGCATGGCCCTCGCCCTTCACCGGCGTCGAGTACACCGAAGGGATCCTGGATGAAGACGAAGACCTCGGTCTCGTCGTTGCCTCCGAATCCCTCGTCCTGTTCGGCGATGGCATGGAGTCCGACCGCCTGACCCTGACGTGGGGCCAAAGCGTGCGGATTTCGCGCGCCCCGCGCGCCCTGTCCCTCGTCGATCCCGCAGGTCTGCGGGAGGGCTGACATGTGCGGACTCTGAGGAACTGGTGGACAGTAGTATCCGGAGCGCGTAGAATTGAAACCGGTAACGGGGCTAGTGCTCAGAGTGCCACATCGAAGACCCACGCCCTTGCGGCGTGGGTTTCCGTCTATCTAGCCAAAGGAGGCCAGATGCTGGTTGCTTATCTTGATGAAGTCGCCGAGGCGGGAGCGTTTGTCAGTAAGGCGCATAAGAACTACAACGGATCGCCGGCTTTCGGCTACGCTGGGTTCGTAATCTCGAGTGATCAGGTGCGAGCGATGTCGCAATGCTTCACTGAGAAGAAAAGGAGACTCTTCGCCCACCTGATCCCGTCGAATGCGACGGCAGGAACCTGGGAGAGGAAGGGATCGGATATCTTCACCTCGGTGGCGTGGGAAAGCTATCGGCGCCCGATCGAAGGCTTTCGAGAGCTTGTGCGTTTTCTCTGCTCCCGTGGAGGACGTTTGTTTTTCTACGGGGAAGAGAAACCGCTGGGCACTGCTACGGAACGGTGGGGGAAAGACTCTCGGGTCCAAAAGCAGGAGCTCCTTGAGTTTAAATGGAACTGCCTTTATCAAGCACTCAACAGACTGTGCACGTTCGCGGAGAGTCAGGATGAAGACCTGATCGTCATCATGGACACCGAGAACGAGAAAGAACGGGTCGTTCAAGTGCAGAACTCGTATGCCCATGTCTTTAACCGCACAGCAGATCCTGACCACGGTGAAATGCGACGGCTTATCGAATCAACAATGCATGTCGATTCGAAGCTCAGTGCAAACGTTCAATTTGCCGACTGGGTCGCAGCGGCCGTGCGGCGTGCCTTCGAATACCAGCTCCTTGAAGACAGTTCGTTCGACTGGGTTCCAACAGCCTTCGAGGAACTGATGCGGAGGAAGCCGACGATCGAGTCAAAACTGTACCTGTCGCACTCCCGGGGAGGGGTTCGGGACCTCCATAACTCCGACATCTTTGCGAGAGAACGCCCCGCCCTTGCGATGTCGATCAGCCAGAGGCTGAGCCCCGAGGATCGGACTCGGTTGGAAGAAGCGAAGGCTGGAATACTTGCGGTAGCTCGTGCTAGTGGGCTATGACGCAGTGCTCTAGAACCCGTGCATGACACTCCTACGCAGACACGATACCCCGCGCTCGTAGCTCCTCCATGACCTGGTCGAGCGTTCGGGCGACCGGCT
>CALBAF010000433.1 GCA_937926415.1 uncultured Actinomyces sp. | reverse complement strand
CCGTGACCGTCGTGGCGCCCGCGAAGCGTCCCGCCCCGTTCGGGTGGGACACATCCACACCGTCGGCCTGCAGCGTCACCGAGTTGCCCTCGAAGGCGCCGGTGCCCACGCCGGTCGCGACTTCGCGCTCACCGACAAGGAGACGGGCGGAGGTCACCGGACCGGTGACGGTCACGCGGATGGAGACACGCCCTGCGACGTTCTCCCCCGCCAGAGCCTGCCACGTGGTGCCATCCGTCGAGTACTCGACGCTGCCGATGACGGGCTTGGCCTGATCCTTGAGGACCGCATCCAGGGCGTTGGGCAGGCCCGCGCCCCGGTACTCGCGGCCCTCGACGGGCTTGAGGCGATCCCAGTTCGCCGGATCCCCCGCCTGCTTCTTCGCCAGGGCGATGATCTGCTCGGCGTTCATCTCCGGGTGGACCTGGCGCAGCGTCGCAATGACCGCGGCCGCCAGGGGCGAGGCCTGCGACGTGCCGTACAGGTTGCCGTAGGCCTTGCCGTACCAGCTCGTCAGCGGAGCGTAGATCTTCGCGCCGGGGGCAGCGAAGTCGACGCTCGTCGCGCCCCAGTTCGACCAGGACGCAGGCTCGAGCACGCCGGTGGCGGGGTCTGCGCCCTCGGGTAGTTGCAGGGCGGACACGGAGAGCGTGCCGCGCAGCTTCGGCGGCATGTAGACGGCACCCGTCACGTCGCGCTCGTGCGCACCCCAGGTGTCGCCGGGAGCCGAGTCGTCGGTCGTGGGCAGGTTGTCCAGGTCCGTCGAGAAGTTACCGGCGGCCACCACGTTGATGACGTCCTTCGAGGTCGCGTAGTCGACCGCGCGCTGCACGGCCTCCTGGCCCGCGGTCTGCTCGGGATCGTTGGGGAGCCAGTACTTCCACGGGTCCACGTAGTACGAACCGTTGGTGACCGAGATGCCGTGCTCGGCGGCCCACACGAAGCCGCACACGATGTACTCGGGGTAGAAGAATCCGCCGTTGCGCGAGGCCACGTTGATCGCGGCGATGCGCAGGGTCGGGTTCACGCCATCCACGCCCACGCCGTCGTGCTTCGCGGCAATCGAGCCGGCCACGTGCGTACCGTGGGTCGCGTCGTCCCAGCGCCACGCGGCGGGGTCGCGGTTCGGGATGCCGTTGAACGAGCATGA
>CALBAF010000432.1 GCA_937926415.1 uncultured Actinomyces sp. | reverse complement strand
CCACCCACTTCATAGCCACTGTCGATGATTTAACCGACATGCTCGACTTCGACTCCGAAGACATCGACGGTATGGACGACGATGCAGGAGAAGAACAGGAACCACCGCCCACAGGGCGCTGGACAGCCACCTCATCATATGATATATACATGGTGGACACCCCCAAAGAAGGCAATGGCGACGAGACAGCGGAGGATGACCCCTCCAAGAAGCAACCCAAGCGCCGACGTCAGCGGCGCCGCTCTAAGTCCCGCCAAAGCAAAAGTGGTGATACCGGCACAGGAGATAATAACACTCCGGATAGTGCCGAAGACAACCCCCTCCAGCAAGATTCAGCACAGGAGGATGGAGAAGCCAGCCCTCATGAGAGAGCGGCAGACAGAGAGGTCGAGGACGATAATTATATGCCTCCCTCCGAAGACGAGGCAAGCCTCGACGACGACGAATTCGTCGTGCCTGAGGATCCCGTCGAACAAGAGCGTTTTAAACGCAGGCTTATGGCCACGGCAAGCAGCCTCAAGAAAAAGCAGCAGCAGCTTAGAGCTGATCAAGATCTGCTAGCCGACAGATGGACTGAAGTCCTCGCGGCCGAAGAGCATGAGCTCGAACGCCCCTCCAAAAGCTACCCTAAACGCAAGCTGCTCCCCCGATTAGAGGAGGAGGCATATGAACCCGCATCACCAGGAGACAATACGGCTGACCGACCACCCCGTGGTCGCGACAGAGAGGCATCTAGGCCCTTCACTAGAACCGTACCCCGGCATCGCTCGAAAAGCACAAGGCCACAGGGGAACGCTCTGGACTTGCGAGATATATTGGAGGATAAGGCAAGACAATCAAGATCGATCTACGGATCGCGTGGGCGCCCCACGACTCACGACGGTAACCGTCACGCCGGCCACAAATTCGGCAGGGCCGAACACAGTAGACAAAGCTCATTGGAGCTACGTCATGATATCGCCCAGTACAGAGGCGCCGCACACCCCCTATGCTTCACAGACGAAGTAATGGATCATCAAATCCCAGAGGGTTTCAAACCCGTAAACATCGAATCATATGATGGCACAACAGATCCTGCGGTATGGATCGAGGATTATCTCCTTCATATCCACATGGCCCGCGGTGATGATCTCCACGCCATCAAATACCTCCCACTCAAGCTTAAAGGACCAGCTCGGCATTGGCTTAACAGCTTGCCAACAGGATCAATCAGTTGTTGGGAGGACCTGGAAGCCGCATTCCTCGACAATTTCCAGGGCACTTATGTGCGACCACCAGACGCCGATGACCTAAGCCACATAATTCAGCAGCCAGAGGAATCGGCCAGGCAATTCTGGACACGGTTCCTAACAAAGAAAAATCAAATCGTCGACTGTCCGGATGCAGAGGCCCTAGCAGCCTTCAAGCATAACATCCGCGACGAGTGGCTTGCCCGGCACCTAGGACAGGAAAAGCCGAAATCCATGGCAGCCCTCACAACACTCATGACCCGCTTCTACGCGGGTGAGGACAGCTGGCTAGCACGCAGCAACAA
>CALBAF010000431.1 GCA_937926415.1 uncultured Actinomyces sp. | reverse complement strand
GACCGCGGTACGAGTGGCAAGAAGGATCGAGTAGGCCAGGAGCAGGATCATGAGGGCGCCCGCGCCCCAGCCGGACAGCAGCAGGGCGAGGGGGCGCGCAACGAACCAGCCGAACAGGCCACCCGCCGCCTCAATACCGGGCTCGGTTCCCATCGCGGGGTTTCCGCGCGAAATGTGGACCAGGCCGGTGAGCGCGGCGGTAATACCGATGCCGCCTGCCACGTGGTGGGGCAGGGCCGATCGTCCGGATCGCGCCGAGACGAGCTCGATGGCCAGGGCGATGAGGACAAGGGGCAGCACGACCGAGAAAATACCGAAAAGGCCAGCGGAAGCGTGGTGGATCGTGTCCCCGGCCTCGCCGGAGATCTGGAACCACTCGCGCAGCGCGATAACGATGGCCGCGGCGACAGCGACGAAGGCCGCCGCATCACGCTTGACCTGCGAATCGGTCGCCTTCCACGCGCGCACGGCGCCGACACCTGCGCGGCCGAGCGCGGAAAAGAACCGCGCGAGGAAGCCGGGCTGCGTCGCTTCGGGCTGGGGCGTCTGGGCAGACTTGTTGGAGCCTCCCTTGGCGCGCGGGCGCGCGGGAGCCTTACCGGACGAAGAGCGTGGAGACGATTGTGCCATGATCCTTCCACCATATCGCCCACGCCGCCCCCACACAGCCAGGCGCGCCGCACGAGATCAGCGCAGGATGTTGGTAACAACCCCGGTTTCGAGCACGTTTTCAACCTGCTCGCGCGTGGGCACGGGCAGAGCAGACTCGTGGGAGATAGCCAGGGCGGCACCCGCGTTCGCCATGAGGCACGCGGTCTCCAGGTCGTAGCCCATCGCCAGCCCCGCACACATCTCTCCGATGTGGGTATCTCCCACGCCCGCGGTGTCAGCGATGCGCGACTGGAACGCGGGAATCGAGATGACGGGAGCATCCGCGGCCTTTTGCAGTTCGCAGCCCCGCTCCCCCACGCGGCGCACCGTGGCGGCGTCCGGGCGCATGTAGGTGCGGATCGTGGAGCTGTGACGGTTGGCGTCGAGAATACCGGCGAGCGTGGCGGCCTCCCAGCTGTTCATCGTCACCACGTCGGCGCGAGGGAAGATCATCTCCCACGCCTCGACGGGCACCTGCGCGACAGCGGGAGACACCGAGACGACAAGAGTCACGAAGGGAGGCAGGGACGCGGCCCACTCACTCAGCTCGGAAGCCGCGTGCGCGCTCGTCATGTCGGAGGCGGCCACATGGACCACATCCCCCTCGCGCAGCTCGATGCTCGCAAGGGCACCGCGCGACGGTTCCGATTCGACGCCGGCCGTCACAACCGAACGCATCGACCCGTCTTCGACGATGAGCTGGATGACGACGCCGATGTCACCCACCAGTTCAGGGGTCAGGACCTCGACGCCGGCCTCAACCAGCTGCTGACGAACGGCAAAAGAGTTCGGCCCCGTGCCAAGCGGCGACGCGGCGGCCGCCGGCACGCCCATA
>CALBAF010000430.1 GCA_937926415.1 uncultured Actinomyces sp. | reverse complement strand
CGGTGCGGCGCAGGGCGCCGAGCAGCATGCCCACGATCAGGGGGCCGGCTGCGGCACCCAGCTGGAAGCCCTGGCCGCCGGGCAGCGGGAAGGAGACGATGCCCAGGAGCAGGCCGAGGACGAGGCCGATACCGAAAGCCATACCGTCGACTTCGGCGACGCGGCGCTCGGAGTCGCCGAGCCACTCGGCGATGTCATCGAGCTCATCCGTGGGAACGACGACGGCGACGTGATCGCCGAGCTGCAGGTCAAGGTCGTCGCGAGCCAGGAGGTCCAGGTCACCACGGCGCACGCGCGTGATGACGGCACCGAAACGCTTGGTGACATTGAGTTCGCAGACGCTGCGGCCGGCGACGTCCGGGTTGGACACGACGATGCGCTCGAAGGCAAGGTCGGAACGGTCGTCCTCGAGGTTGTGGTCGAGGATCTCACCTAGGAGTGGCGCCGTCTCCTTGATGGACTTGGGGTCCCCAACCATGACGACGTGGTCACCCGGCAACAGGTCCTCGCCGGGAGCGGTGACGCGGGTGCGCCCGTCACGACGCAGGTAGGACAGGCGCACGCGCTGGTCGCGCCACGCGTCGATCTCGCGCGTGTTGATGTGCTTGGACACGCGAATACTCACGGCCTCCAGGGACGCCCCCGCGAGGGAAGGCGTGTCCTTAGGGCCGACCCACTTCCTCGTCACGGTGATCGTGACGATGAGGATGCCGCCGATGACACCCACCGGATAGCCGAATGCGTATCCGACCGCCGCGTGCGGGTCCCCCGTCAGGCGGGTAGCCGTATCGAGGGCGGGAGCGGCCGTCAGCGCACCCGTGAACAGGCCCGAGGTCAGGCCCGAAGACAGGCCAAGAAGGCGACCACCAACGAGGGCAATGAGCGCGCCCACGACGCACACGATCGTCGTGAGGGCGAGGAGGTTCGTCTGCTTACGCAAATTCTGGAAGAAGGTCGCGCCCGCGGAAATTCCGACGCAATAGACAAAGAACGCCAGACCCATCGGCTGGACGATCGACATGTGGTTACTGACGATCTCCGGGTGGAAAGCCGAAACGACGAGACCGACGAAGAGAGCACCCGCCGCTCCGAAGCGCAGCGGGCCGATCCGAATGGCCCCGATCGCCGCACCCAACGCAACGACGACAAACAGCGCAAGCAGGGGCGAAGACGCGAAAAGAGAGGCCATAGCTTTCAGAGTACCTGTCACGCGTCCGGCGTTCCCCACGACTGTCATATTGCCTGCGTTAAGAACCTCACGGATTGGTTACACTGGTGCCAGAAACTGAAAGGACGGTCATGCCGAAACCAGCACCCGGATGGTACCCCGACCCCGCAGGAAGCCAGCGCCTTCGCTGGTGGAACGGCGGCGAGTGGACCGAACAATTCCACGATATGCCGCAGCAGGAAGTATCCGCCGGACAGCCCTCGCCCACAGACCAGGGAGCGGGGCAGCACGTGCCCGCCCAGTCGCAGGCTCCGTCCGTTTCCTCGGACCCCTCCAACCCGGCAGGCACCGCTCCGCAGCTGGGCATCGCCGAAACGGGATCGCAGCACGCGGGAGACTCCGCACCGAAGAACAGTCGCGGATGGGTCATCGGCGCTATTGTCTCGGCGCTTCTCGTGGTCGTTTTCTTCTGTACGGCGGTGTTCGCCGGCATGCAGCTGCGCGCCAAGAACCTCGAGCTACGCGAGGCGGCTGAACATGAGACCTCCGCTCACAACGACCTCGACCGAAAGCAGCGCGAACTCGACAAGGTGAAGAAGGACCTCGAGGAGATTCAGAAGTGATCGACACAACCCAGCCCCAGCCGAAGAATCCCTCCAACCCTGCGAAGAGCCTGACGATCATCTGCTCGGTTCTCGCGGTCATCCTCCTCCTCGCCAGCACCACTATGTACCTCAGTGCCCGCTCGACGGCGCAGGAGATCGAGGACAGGTGGGACGCAGCGCAGTCCACCGACACCAAGGCCATGGAGCTCGACAGCGAGATCAAGTCCATCGAGAGTCAGATCGACGAGGCTAAAGCGAAGAAAGACGCTCAGAAGTGGTGCGACGACGTCACCCGTGAGAATGCAACGGAGACGAAGCTTCGCAGTCAGGGAAGCACCCTCAAGTCGATGAATCAACCCACGCGCGACGCAGTCGATAATCTCTGCTCCCAGAAAAAGGCCTTCGTTGAAGCTTTCGCGCAAGACGCAAAAGCAAATACCGAAATGATCACCCCCGAGAGCCTCGATTGCCTGATAGACGGCAACACGATGACGATTACGGCCACTGTCAAGATCACTGCTCCCTCGCTCCTGGCGTTTGGCAGCATGGACGTTACTTACAACGTGTTCGCGGCCGATCACGCGATCAGCAAGTCCGATACTCCGCTCGGGACAGCAACCGCCACCGTACCTTCGAGCGGGTCGGGTCCTTTGTCCGTCACCGTGCCGATCTCGGGCAACGAGACGCATTGCTCAATCGACCCGGTGAGCCTCTGGCCTACCGGCCTGTAAGCCCCACATCCGCCGAGATCTCCTGATACGAGAGAAGGAACCACGATGAGTGAACCCGCAGAAGGCTGGTACGCCGACCCCAGCGGCGCGAACCAGCTGCGCTGGTGGGACGGCCACGCGTGGACGGACTACGTTGAGCCCTACGAGGCGCCGGTGCCCTCTCCTCAGGACGCTGAGGTCGCAGTTCCAACGGCGGGCGAGGCCTTCCCAGCTTCATCCGCTGAGGATCGGGCCGTCACTTCCGCGGATGCACCTACGTCCGCCGTCGATGTCCCCATCCCCATGCCCGAGGCCTTCCACCCGCAGGAGGCCACCCCCGCCTCGTCGGTGGCGGAAGCACAGGTCGCGCCGATTCCGATGCCCACCTCCCTCGTCGATGACAAGGACCGCGACGCGGCGGATGCACCCGAGAAGAGCGGAACACTCAAGTGGGTTCTCGCGTGCGCAGCATCGTGGGTGCTCGTCGCGGTGTTCATTACCGTGCTCGTCGTTGCCTGGTCGCACCTGGGGGCCAGCGGCCGTATCCAGGAGGATGCGAAGAGCCGCGCCGAGACCGCCCAGAACGAGCTCGACACGGCCCGCTCGACGCTCGAGTCCATCAACCACCAGCTCCAGGAGGCCACCAAGTGAGCGCTCCCGCACCCCTGCGTGCCGCCACCGTCGCGGGCGCTATCCTCGCCACGGCGTTCATCGTCCTGTCTGCCGTCGTTGGTGGCATCAACGCGTGGCGCACGCATTCCGCTTCCACGTACGAGGCACAGGCCGAGCAAGCCCAGTCCGAGAAGGCCGCGGTCGACCAGGAGATCGCAGACGCGAAGGCTGCTCTGGATGCCGCCACCGTGCGCAAGGATGCTGAGACCTGGTGTGATTCGATCGCGCGTGATTCCGCGGCGTCGATCCGGGACTCGCTCAAGACCTACGATTCGGCGACCCAGGCCACCAAGGACGCGATCCACGAACAGTGCCCGGCGAAGGAGACCCTTGCTCAGGTCTACCGCTCCAACAAGGATGCTGACTTCACCATCGCGATGGGCGAATGCACGACCGATCAGGTCACGACCACGGTGAACGGCACGCTCACCCTCAAAGATTCTTCCCTGATCGCCTCGCTGGGTACGCTCGATGTGGAGATCAACGGGTTTACCGCGGACAAGGGGACGAACCCCAGCCCTAGCTCGCCGTACCAGGGCACAACGACGATCACCCTGACGCCCGGCTCGCCCGCCACTTTCACGCTGTCAATTCCCTACGATCCGGCGATGACCGACAAGACCGAGTGCGGCGCGACGATGATCAGCTGGTGGCCCTCCAACCTGTGAGCCGCGGTGAATCCCGTCACCGCAACATTTCCAATTTTTCCAAGGCGCACAGAATTGGGGAGACACAGTGAAAGGAGTCTCCCCGTGAGCACCCCCACCCCCGGCCTGCCTGAGAATCCGGCTGGCTCCCCCATTCCTCCCGCCGGTCAGGTGCCGGCTGGTGCGAACCCCGCAGTCGCCCCGGCCATGCCGAGGTTCACTCCGCTGACCGAGCCCCGCCCGCGCGCGACGGGCGGCCAGATCGCCATCGCCGTGATTACGTCGGTCCTCGTCGTCCTTTTCGCCATCACAACCCTCGCGTTCGCTGGCCTCTACTCCATGAAGAGCAGGGACCTGAACAAGGCCCAGGAGGAGCTCAGCACCGTCCAGCAGCAGCTTCAGGAAGCGCAGGAGGCCGCCAAGTGAGTGAGAACAACATCCCCACGCCCGAGGCCACCCCGACTCCTGTGACGGTCGCGACCAAGGCTCCGAAGAGCAAGGGCCTGTCGATGTACAACCGCATCGCGTTCGTCCTCCTCCTGGTCCTCATCGCCGCGACGACCACCCTGTTTACCCTCGCCGTGCAGAAGACGAAGGCCGAGCACGACATTCAGGCCAAGATCCCGACGGTCAGGGAGCAGGCGGACGCACTCGCCGCCACAGCGTGGTGCGAGCAGGTAACCCCGGACAACATCGACAAGATTGACGAGCTCTACTCCAAGTACGACAGGCTCTCCGCCACCGCTCGGGAAGCGACGAAGAAGGAGTGCAAGGAGCGCGTTGACGCCGTCCAGCTGGTGAAGTCCCAGGATGCCGAGGACGCGTTCAAGGTGGAGCCCACCTGTGTGCTGGACGACGCTCAGACGACTCTGCACTGCACCGCGGACGTCTCCCCCGTCAGCGACACGATGAAGACCAAGCTCGAGGCCTTCCCGACGACCGACCTGACGCTGCAGATTGCGTTTGATGATACGCAGTTTGTTGTCGGCACCCCCGATCACGTCGTCGACAATGTCGCGACCGCAACGATGACGAAGGGCGAGAAGGTAACCGTCGAGTTCACAACGCCCTTCGACGTGAGCTGGGGCGAGAGGTTCGCCGTCAATGTCACGTCATTCTTCCCACACGAGTGAACCAGGCACCCTGATCTGACGCATTGGTCCCGCCGCCCGATTCCGGGCGGCGGGACCACGTGTATTCGGGGGAGGCAGGCACGCGGACATACCGCGGCGGTGTACCCGCCTCGGCCTCCCTCAGGCGCTTAGTAGTGCTCGTGCGAGTCGTAGCCGCGCAGCCGATCCAGCTCTCGCCGTTCCTTCTTCGTGGGGCGCCCGCTGCCCCTCTCGCGCATGGCGACGGGGATGTGCACGCGCGGGCGCTCGGGCGTGCGATCGTCGTAGGCGGTGCGCGCCTGCGGATAGGACA
>CALBAF010000429.1 GCA_937926415.1 uncultured Actinomyces sp. | reverse complement strand
GAGGCGAATGAGTGCCTTTTCGGAGGTTGGGGGCGGTCCCCACAGGAGGGCGGAGGAGCGCGAGGCAGGCAGGCCTCGCTGTTCCATCGCGTGGGCGAGGGCCTCCCGGTCGGCGGTGTGTGCAATGCCCAGGGTGGTCGCGATACGTGAGGCCGTGGAGCTGCGCAGTGCCTGCGCGGCGTGCTCGTAGGCGCGCTGCGAACGCATGAGGCGCGCCTTACCGATGAGTGTCTCGGAGGCCGGAACCTCGACGGGGAGGCGCTCGGAGGTGAGGGGGCCGAGCCTGCGCCCACGCGCGAGGGCTGCCAGCAGACAGGCGGCAATCATCATCAGTAGCGCAGGCATGAGGTACGGGGAGGTGAGCACTTGCTCATCAGACGTGCCCGTCGGGTTGTCGTTGTGCGTCGGCGAATACCAGGCGACCTTCGGGGTCCGGCCGATCGCGTTGATCGCCAGCGCGGCGTTTCCTCCCTCGGTGATCGCGCGGTTGCGCAGGCGTAGTGAGTCGGGGATCAGGGCGCGGAAGCGACCCGAGTCAGACCGCTCGGCGTACGCGTAGTTCTTGCCGTCCTCAGAGAAGCACAGGTCCCACCCCTGGGCGGTGCCGGACAGCACGTAGCTCGAGGCCTGCAGGTGCTGTGTGCGGCGAGCGATCTCAGAGGAGCATCCGGGGGTCATCCAGGTTGAGCTCTTGCCGTATTCGCGCTCGGCGCGCAAGCCCTGGAGGTAGGGGGCGTGCGATCCGTACTCCTCTTCGAGGCCCACGTAGACGACGTTTGTGCGCGTTTCAACAGCCTTCGCTATCTCGTCGCTCATGCGCGACGGGAAGATGACGACGAGGGTCGTGTTCTCGTCGACTGACGCGGCTTGCTGAGCGTTCACGTCGCGCACGGAGATGCCTCGGTTGCTGAGGACCTGGGCGAGGGCGCGCGCCCCGTCGCCTTCCTTGTTCCGGATACCGACGGGCGCGTTGTTGTACCCGGACTTGGGCAGGATGGATCCCGCGACCGCCAGGAGCAGTACGAACACGACAATGATGATCATGGGGCGTGCCGCGGTGAAGCGCTCGCGGGCGGTGGGGGTGATGACAGCGACCTGTTTGGCTTTCACGATGCCACCTCCGCGTCGTGGCACGCGCGGATGAGCTCCGGGGTGAAGCGGCGCAGTGCCTCAACCTGATCGGGGGACACGTCGGAGCGGCCGTAGCGTACCTTGTCGAAGGCCTGTGCAAACTGATCGAGCTGAGGGCCGAACATGGGCACCACTCGAGTTGCCGCCTGCGCGGCCTCGCGCGCCGTCAAGCCGGGCGCGGAGGTCACGACGCCCTCAGCGTCGAGATCCAGGACCATGAGGCGGTACGCCCACACGTAGGCCAGGTCCCAGTCCTGGGATGCCACTGCCTGGTCGAACGAGGCCTGGGCTTCGGCCTCGCTGGCCTCCTCCTCGAACACGGTGGGAGAGACGCGCTTGGAGAGGCGGATCGGGTTGAGAATCAGCACGATGATGATCGCAGCGACCGCGATGATTCCCAGGATCATGAAGATCAGGGAGACCGGGGGAGTGCCCTGTCCCTTCCAGGACAAGGCCTCCCAGAACCAGTCGACGAGCGACGCGAACCAGCGCGCGATGGGGTTGGGAACATTGCTGTACTCGTGGTGAGAGAGTTCCTCAACGATCCACTCGTGCGCCTCCCCCTCGTCAGGGGTCAGCGGAGCGTCGCAGGAGAGCAGGCCGATCACTGCTGCTGCGCGCCTGCCTGTACGAGGACTGCGACGAAGTTTTCCTTACGGATACGCAGATCTGTGTAAATGAGCGTCTCGAACGCTGCGGAGAAGGGCAGCAATAGCGACGAACCGAGCATGATGAAGAAGGTGGAGATCGCCATGGCGACTGGGTTCGTGGGGTCGGACGACACTGCGATGACGAAGATGCCGCCGATGAGACCGATGATGAATCCCAAGAATCCACCGATGAAGGTGACGACGATGTTCAGCAGCAGGACGCGGCCAAGGGTCGGCCAGAACTCACCCTTGACGAGCGACCAGGAACGCTTCAGCGAAGCGATGGGGCCGATCTCTTCGAGCACCGCACAGATCGGGGCGAACAGTAGCTTGATCTGGAGGAAATACACGAGGATCATGACGGGGAAAATCGCCAGGATGACGACGAGCACGACCCACCACAGACTCTCATCGCCCCCCGAGATCGCGACGATCGATCCGAAGACGGCGATAATCCAGAGGATAATCGGAACCGTGGTAATGACGCCGGTCAACACGAAGGTTCCGATGAGCGATCCGAGTCGCTTGCGCGTCATCGCCCACGCTTCGGCGATCGTCAGGTTCTTGCCGATCGTCAGCTGCGAGACCGTCGCGGCCAGCATGCCCGTCAGAATGCTCGTGCCCGCAAACGTGGCGATCCACTGCGCCATGTACGAGACAATCTTCAGGAGGAAGGCGTTGGCCAACTCCGTCGACGAATCCCCGAGTCCCTGGGGGTCGTTCGCGGCGTCGGCGACGGACTCGTAACCGAGGCCCGAGAGAAACGTCGACCCAGCGGCAATCAACGACACGAGCAGCATGATGACGATGGTGAATCCGAAGAGGACCTTCGGGTTCGAGCGGATCGCCTCGAAGGCGCCGCTAAACAGGTCGCCGATAGTGAGGGGGCGCAGGGGGATGATGCCGGGCTTGGACTGCCAGCCCCACCGGTTAGTGGTCGAGTAGCCGGATGCGCCGGGCTGGGCGTTGTAGCCCGGCTGGGCACCGTAGGCGGGCTGGGCACCGTAGGCGGGTGCCTGGGGTGCGGCGTAGCCCTGCTGGGTCCCGTATCCCTGTGTGGCCTGGGGAGCCGTGAACCCCTGCTGGGCTCCGTAGCCCTGCTGAGCGCCGTAGCCCTGCTGAGGTACCGGGGCGCCGGCTTGGGGCTGCGGCGTCCACCCCTGCTGGGGGGCTGACGGATCGGGAGAGGTCCAAGGGGAACTCATTAATGCCTCCATGTTGATGGTGCTGCTACGTCGTCCATCCTGCCATATGAGCAACTCACGCGAAACCTTATCTCGGGGAGAAATTGAAGGATGGCTGCGCGAGTCTCCTGCGTTCGTGACGATTTCGTGACACTATCGTGATATGAGTTCGCGCATCCTCGTCGTCGACGACGACGTCGCCCTGGCTGAGATGATCGGCATTGTCCTCCAGAACGAGGGCTTTGAGGTCGTCTTCTGTGCCGACGGATCCGCCGCGTTGCCTCAATTTCAAGAACACAATCCGGACCTGGTTCTCCTGGACGTCATGCTGCCCGGCATGGATGGATTTGACGTGTGTCGTGCGATCCGCCGGGTCTCGGACGCGCCGATCGTTATGTTGACCGCCCGTTCCGATACCTCTGATGTTGTGACGGGTCTCGAGGCCGGCGCCGACGATTATGTGCCCAAGCCCTTCAAGCCCAAAGAACTGGTGGCCCGTGTGCGGGCGCGCCTGCGCGGCCGTGAGGACACGCAGGCGGATGAGGGCCTTGCCCTCCAGGATCTGTCGATCGACGTTGCCGGTCACATCGTCAAGCGTGAGGGGCGTGTCATCGCGCTGACCCCCCTCGAATTCGATCTGTTGGTGACCCTGGCGCGCTCGCCGTGGAAGGTGTTCTCGCGCGAGGAGCTCCTCGAGCAGGTGTGGGGCTACCGTCATGCCGCCGACACCAGGCTCGTCAATGTCCACGTGCAGCGCCTGCGCTCCAAGATCGAACGCGACCCGGAGCGTCCCGAGCTGGTCGTGACAGTCCGCGGGGTTGGGTACCGTGCCGGCGCAGGGGCGTAGAGACGCGCTTAAGGATCTGCTGCGTGCCGTCGCATCGTCGAGGCCGTGGTCCCTTCTCGCCTCCTCGCACCTCGCCAGGCGCATCCGGCATTCCCTGTCCGCCCGCATCGCCCTGGCGATCACGGTCGCCGCGCTCGTCATCCTCCTCGTTTTCGGTGTGATTATCGCCTCCCAGCTCCGCACCTCCATGTTCGAGACGCGCAAGGACGCGATCCTGGCCGACGCATCCCTGCGTTTCTCCTCCGCGCAATCCGTGTTCTCCTCGTCCACGGCCTCCTCTCCCGCGCAGGTTCAGGAGTCCGCGCGCGGCGCTCTGGCCTCGCTCAAGGCCTCGGCGGCTGGCGCGGGTGCGACCAACGTGGCGCTGCTGCGCTCGGAGGGTGCCACGGCCTCGCTGCGCATCAATCAGATCGAGGATGAGCAGATGCGCGCGCTTATCACCCCGCAGATGCGCACGGCGGTCTCGGGCGGGGGCGCGCAGTGGCAGTCGGTCGGTATCCGCTCGAGCGACTCCGACAAGGTGGTCCCCGGAATTCTCGTCGGTACTCAGGTGCAGCTGCCTCGCGCGGGCACGCACGAGCTCTACATTCTCTACTCGCTGTCCGCCGATCAGGCGCAGGTCGACGTGGTCCTGCGGGTTCTCGTCCTTTCCGCGCTTCCGATTATCGTGGCCCTGCCGATCGGCGTGTTCGCGCTGCTGCATCGCCTTCTCCTCCCCGTGCGCGTGACCGCTCAGGCGGCGACCAAGGCATCCAAGGGTGACCTCGACGTGCGCGTGGATGTGCACGGAGACGATGAGATGGCCGACCTCGGGCGCGCCTTCAACGCGATGACCTCCTCTCTGCAGGACACGATCTCGCGCTACGACGAGCTGGCCAAGCTCCAGCAGCGCTTCGTCTCCGATGTTTCCCACGAGCTGCGTACCCCGCTGACGACGATCCGCATGGCCGAAGACATCGTGTGGGACAACCGCGAGGACCTGCCGGCTCACGCCCGTCGATCCGCCGAACTCCTGCACGACCAGACCGAACGCATGGAGCAGATGCTCGCGGACCTTCTCGAAATCTCTCGATACGACGCCGCCAGCGCCCTCCTGGACGCCGAGGACCGCGACCTGCGCCCGATCGTCGCGCGCGTCGTTGAGGGGTGCGCGGAGCTTGCTCAGCGACAGGGTGTGCGCGTCGAGACCGTTGCTCACGGGCGAGTCGCCGCCGAGATCGACGAACGCCGTATCGAACGCGTCATCCGCAACCTCGTCGTCAATGCCATCGAGCACGCCGACGGCACGCCCGTGACGATCACGCTCGCCACGACCGAGACCGACGTCGCATGCCGCGTGCGTGACAGAGGTGTGGGCATGACCCAGGAGGTCGCCGACCACGTCTTCGACCGCTTCTACCGAGCTGACACCGCCCGCGCGCGAACGACCGGCGGCACCGGCCTCGGCCTCGCGATCGCAACCGAGGACGTCGCCATCCACGGAGGACGCCTGCAGGCATACGGAGAACCCGGCCGCGGCGCATCCTTCCTGATGACCCTGCCCAAGCGCGCGGGCGAGGATATCGTCAGCCGCCCCCTGGCCCTGTGGGAGGACGAATGAGACGCCACCTGATGCCACTGGCCGTCGCCGCCTGCCTGGCCCTCGCCGGGTGCGCGTCCCTGCCCACCTCCTCGGCCCCGGCTCCCTTCGACGTGTCCGCGAGGGATGGAAGCGGCATCCAATTTTCCGCGGAAGGACCCTCCGACGGGGCAGACGCCGCGACCCTGGTGAGCGACTTCCTGCTGGCCTGCGCCGCCGGCCCCCAGGACGACTATGCGACCGCGCGCCTGTTCCTGAGTGCAGCGTCGGCGCGTTCATGGCAGCCCGAGACGGAAATCCTCGTCTACGACACGGACACGGCTCCCTCTGTCTCCGCCGGCTCCGAGACTGGCACCGAGGTGGAGGTGACGGTCTCCGTGCTCGGCGTGGCCAGCATTGACGCCTCGGGCGTGTTGACCCGCGTGGCCGCCTCGACCGTGACGCGTACCTTCAGCCTCGTGCGTGAGGAGGGGCAGTGGCGCATTAACAGCCCCGAAAACCTGGTCCTCATGAGTCGGGCGTCCTTCACCGCCTCCTTCTCGCTGGCCAATCTCTACTTCCCGACGACAGAGGGCGGGGACCTGGTCGCCGACCCGCGCTGGTACCCGTCGCGACGCCTGGCCTCCCACCTGCTCGCGGGCCTTGTCGAAGGACCCCGTCAGTCCCTCGAGCCGGTGACGGCGAACGCAATCCCGGCGGGCACGACCGTTCCCTCCCAGGGGCTCGACGTTGTCGATGGGGTGGCGCGCGTGGAACTGAACGCGGTGACGCCCGCGACAGAGGGGGCGCGTGCGAACCTCGCGTGGGAGCTCACCCGCACCCTTACCCAGGTAGCGGACGTGTCGCAGGTGAGCATCTCGCTGTCCGGTGACGTACTGGATGTGCAGGGGATCCCGGTGCCACCGACCTACTCTCTCGACACGCTCGTGGGGGCGGGCCCCGACGGGGTGGGGATCGTGTCGTCGTCCGGGGTGACGAACCTGAACGGCGTCACCGATGCCTCGAACCCGACAGTCTCGCCCGTGGAGTCCTCCCTGGTCGCATGGAGCGGCCCCGATGGGGTGTACGCCCAGCGCGGTGGAACGTCGGTTGCATTCCTGCCCGGCCAGGCG
>CALBAF010000428.1 GCA_937926415.1 uncultured Actinomyces sp. | reverse complement strand
TGTAGGAGGTCGTCTTGGTCTCCGCCAACCCGGTGGCACCGGGAGAGTAGGGGGCGATGATGGGAGCCAGGATGGCGACCAGGGCGATGAGGCCCAGCACGATGATGGCGATCTTGGAGCCGACAGGAAGCGCCTTCCAGCCCTGGAAGCGCAGCCCGGGCCGCGAGGCCTTATCCAGTGTGGAGCGGTGCAGCATCAGATGCTCCTGATTCGTGGGTTGACGAGGACGTAGAGCATGTCAACGACGATGTTGATGATGATGAAGGCCAGTGCCACCGTGATGGAGACGCCCTGGACGATGTTCACGTCGTTGCGGGTGATGCCCTGGAAGATGAGCTGGCCCATTCCCTTGATGTTGAAGATCATCTCGATGACGACGGCGCCTCCCATGGCGTAGCCGATGCGCAGTCCCAGCACGGTCAGCGGAGTGATGAGCGCGTTGCGCAGCACGTTGCGGGCCACGACGACGTTCTTGGGAATACCGCCGCCGATGGCGGTGCGCACGTAGTCGCGGTCGAGCTCCTCAACCATGGCGGTACGCACCACACGGGTGAGCGAGCCGGCGTTGGGCACCGCGATGGCCAGTGCCGGCAGGAAGATCTGGTTGAGGTACGTTCCGGGATCCTCGCTGAAGGGAACCCACTCGGACACCAGCGCGGGGAAGGTCCCCGTTCCCCCCGGGATGTCGGAGAACCACTGAATGAGCAGCAGGGCGAGCCAGAAGGACGGCGTGGCCAGGCAGGCGATGGAGATGACGCGAATAACCTGGTCCTGCCACTTGTCGCGGTAGAGGGCCGCCGTAATGCCCAGGACCGTGGCCACGATGACGGCGACGAAGATTCCGATGAAGGTCAGCTGGAGCGTGATCGGGAAGGCCGCGGCCACCATGTCGGAGATCTTGACTCCGGTGAAGGAGGTGCCGAGGTCGCCGTGGGCCAGGCCCAGGAGATAGTCCCAGAACCGCTTGAGGAGGGGATCATTGAGGTGGTGGACGACTCGGTACTGCTCGAGGGCGTCTGGCGTGGCCGACTCACCCAGCGCAAGACGCGCCGGGTCTGCCGAGGAGAACGACATGACGACGAAGACGAGCAGCGTCACGCCCAGCACCATGACCGGCAGCGCGACCAG
>CALBAF010000427.1 GCA_937926415.1 uncultured Actinomyces sp. | reverse complement strand
GATCTTGGCCACGGCGCGCTCGATGGCGGCGCGCTCGGCCGGGGGACGGCGCACGTGCCACACGCGCTTGGCGAAGAACTCGACCGGCCAGTCGTAGGCCTCGGCCTGAACGTCCTGGGGCAGGGCGATCGTCACGGCACCGGTTTCAGCCGGGTCGGTCAGGACGCGCATGCCGTTCAGCAGCGAGGGGATCAGCTGCTCGGGACGATTGATGCGGTCGAAGAAGCGAGAGACGGGACGGAACGCGTCGTTGACGGTCACGTCGAGCGAGGTCGGGTCCTCGAGCTGCTGGAGGACCGGGTCCGGGATGCGGGTCGCGAACTGGTCGGAGGGGAAGATGAGGACGGGCAGGCGGTTGGTCGTCGCCGTCGCAGCACCTGTCACCATGTTCAGCGAGCCGGGGCCGATCGACGCGGTCGTCATCCAGGTCTGCAGGCGGTTCGTCGTCTTGGCGAATGCCGCGGCCGCGTGGACGGCACCCTGCTCGTTGCGGGGCATGATGTAGGGCATCGGGTTCTCGCCCTCGGCGGGCGCGATCTCGTTCTGCAGCAGGGCCTGGCCGATGCCGGCAACGTTACCGTGGCCGAAGATGCCGAAGGCGCCCGCAATGAGGCGGTGCTCGACGCCGTCACGCTCGGTGTACTGGTTGGACAGGAAGCGAATGATTGCCTGCGCGACCGTCAGGCGCACGGTTCCCTTGTAGGCTTCTTTGCTCATGGGTAGTCCTCTCGGGTCTTTCTTACTTGTTCATGGGCAGTCGGGGGTCCACTTCCTGGTTTTCCCAGGTTGCGCGGATCCAGTGGTGCGCCGGGTCATCGGGGGCGAGCCACACAAGATCCTCGTTCGGGCCGGCCATGACGTTCAGGTAGTACATGTCGTAGCCGGGGGCCGCGACGCAGGGGCCGTGGTAGCCGTGGGGCACGAGGGCAACGTCGCCGTCGTGGACCTCGCAGCACAGGTCGATCGGGCGGCCAGGGCTGCCGTAGGTGCGGTGCAGGCCAAAGCCCTTGGAGCCCTCGGGGCCGTCTTCGATCTCGAAGTAGTAGATCTCTTCGAGCTCGCGCTCGTCCTCGGAGTCCTGCTCGTGCTTGTGGGCCGGGTAGGAGGACCAGTTACCGCCGGGGGTGATGACCTCGCAGGCCAGCAGGTGGGAGGTGGTGACGCCCTCGACGGCCAGGGAGTAGTTGTTGACCTGGCGCGAGCAGTCGCCGGCGCCGCGCAGGTCGATGCGGACCTGGCTCTTGGGGTAGTAGGCGACGGGGATGTCGCGGGTGGCGATCGCGGAGGGGAAGGCGAAGCGGCCGCCCTGGGCAGAGGTGATGGTCAGGCTCTTGCCGCGTCCGACGTACAGGTAGTCGGTGACGCCGGAGAAGACGCCGCGGCGACCCTCGAGCTCGAAGGTCTGCCCGTCGACCTCGACGGTGGCGCCGCCGGCGAGGGGCAGGATGAGGAGCTCGGCCTCGCCGGTCTCGACAACCTGGGAGGCTCCGGCCTCGAGAACGAGGACGCGCAGGCCCGAGAAGGCCCAACCGGCACGCTGGGGGTCAATGTCGACGGTGAAATTGCCATGGCCGGAGGAGCCGGCGGGAACGTAAATGTCGGGAAGAGTCATCGTGGTCTCCTGAAAGTTGGGCATCGGTGCCGCTGGATGAAAAGGGGGACGAGGCTGGGGCAGGTCGGGTGGGTTACGGGAGGACCCCCGTTTCGACGAAGGTGTACAGCTGCTCGTGGGTGGGCATCGCTGTCGAGCATTCGATGTGCAAACACACGTAGGCTCCCGCAGCCGAGGCGTAACGGATCGTGCGCTCGAGGTCCCACCCTTCGACGAGGCCGTGGATGAGCGCGCCTCCGAAGGCATCCCCCGCGCCAAGTCCGTTGACGACGTCCACATCCCAGGCGTCGACCCACACGCGCTCGTCGGCGGTCTTGGCGAGAGTTCCCTTGGGGCCCTGCTTAACGATCGCCAGCTTGACGCCCCGTTCGAGGAGGGCGTCGGCTGCTCCTTCGGGATCGGAGACGCCGACAGCCATCTCGCATTCCTGGCGGTTACCGACGGCGACGTCCACGCGGGACAGAACGGCTGCGACGCGCGAACGCGCCTGGGCCATGCCGCTCCACAGATTGGAGCGGTAGTCGAGGTCGAGGATCGTCACGCCATTGGAGCGGTCGCGATGATCGAGGGCGCGCAGGTGCAGGCCGAAGGAGGAGTCGCGCGACAGGCCGGTCACGGTGAACCAGAAGATTCCGGCACGCTCAACGGCATCCCAATCCACCTGATCCTCCCCCAGCTCCAGGTCCGGGGCGCTGGGCTCTCGATAGAAGTAGAGCGGGAAGGAGTCCGGCGGGAAAAGCTCGGCAAAGGTCACGGGGGTGTGGAAGTCGCGCACGGTGACGACGTGGTCGGAGGAGACGCCGAGGCGCTCCAGCTCCCGAGTCACGAAGCGACCGAAGGGGTCGTCCCCCACGCCGGTGATGACGCCGGAGCGATGCCCGAGGCGGGCAGCTGCGACGGCGACGTTCGTCGGGCTGCCGCCGAGGAACTTTCCGAAGGTTTCGACATCTTCGAGGTGGGCGCCAACTTGGAGAGGAAAAATGTCAATGCCGGAACGACCCATTGTTAGAATGTCGACATAGCGGCGCTCGAGAGACATAGCGCCTCCTTCCTCTCCATTGGGGTGGCCCGTAAACCTTTCGTTCCAAGGATGCACTATCAACAGGCAATCGTCAAACTTTGTCTGTACAATATGTAACAGCGCGTCACTCTCGCCCTTTACATCAACGCTGATACTATGTAACCCTAAATATTTAGCACCGCTGTCGCGCCACACACGAAGGTTTGACATGTCCAAAGCAACGCCCACCTCGGAGAACACCCCCTACGTTCCAGACATCACGCTGGATCGCTCCTCCCCCGTGCCGCTGTACTTCCAGATTTCAGAACCCATCGCACAGCTCATCAACTCCGGCACCCTGCCCGCAGACACGCGCCTGGAGGACGAACTGTCGATGGCTGCGCGACTGCATGTCTCACGCCCCACGGCGCGACAGGCGCTCCAGCGCCTCGTTGACCGCGGCCTCCTAACGCGCCGCCGCGGCGTCGGTACGATCGTGTCCCCGCGCCACGTTCACCGCCCCATGGAGCTCACCTCCCTGATGCGCGACCTCGTCAACGCCGGCCACAAGGTCCACACGACGATCCAGCGCTACGAGGCGCGCCCGGCCAACGCTCAGGAAGCCGACATCCTCAAGATCACCGAGGGAACGCTCATCGTCCACATCGAGCGCACGCGTTTTGCCAACGACGAGCCGATCGCCGTGCTTACCAACTTCATCCCGACGGACATCGCACCGACCATGCAGGAGCTCGAGTCCGCCTCCCTCTACGACCTGATGCGCGAGCGCGGGGTCACCCTGGCCTCGGCCCGCCAGGTGATCGGCGCCCGCAGCGCGACAACAAAGGAAGCCAAGCTCCTGTCCGAGCACCGCGGCGCCGCCCTACTGACGACGCAGCGCACGACATACGACCCCTCGGGACGCATTGTCGAGTACGGCAACCATATCTACCGCGCATCGCGATACTCCTTCGAGGCTAGCCTTTTCGCCCAGTGACAAGACATTGACACTTTGTCCTAACAAACTGTTGACAGGCGTAGGTGCTCGCCGTAGACTTATCCCCGACGGAGAAAGTCGAAAGCAATCACAAAGGAGTGCTTCCCGCCATGTCCATCGAGTACACCCCCGGCCCCCTTCTGGACGCCGCGCGTAACACCCCCACCGCCCTGTGGAACGATTCCTCGGATCCCAGCGAGCTGGCGCAGTCCATCTCCTTCGGCGGCGTTGGTGCTACCTGCAACCCGACCATCGCCTACACCTGCATCAACCAGCGTCGCGATGTGTGGCTGCCCCGCATTGCGGAGCTCGCCAAGGAAATGCCCGACGCCACCGAGTCTGAGATCGGCTGGCAGGTCGTGCGCGAGCTGTCCCTCGAGGCCGCCAAGCTCCTCGAGCCCATTTTCGAGGCCGAGAACGGCCGCAACGGTCGCCTCTCGATGCAGACGGATCCGCGCCTGGCTCGCTCCGCCAAGGCCCTGGCCGACCAGGCCGAGGAGTTCCACAACCTCGCCAAGAACATCATCGTGAAGATCCCCGCCACCTCGGTGGGCATCGAGGCCATCGAAGAGGCCACCTACCGCGGCATCTCCGTCAACGTGACGGTCTCCTTCTCCGTCGCACAGGCCATCACCACGGGTGAGGCCATCGAGCGCGGCCTCAAGCGCCGCGAGGCCGAGGGCAAGGACACCTCCCAGATGGGCCCGGTCGTCACCCTCATGGTGGGCCGCCTTGACGACTGGATCAAGGAGGTCGCCGAGCGCGACGAGATGTTCCTGGATCCGGGCCACCTCGAGTGGGCGGGCATTGCCGCCTTCAAGCGCGCCTACCAGGAATTCCAGAAGCGTGGCCTGCGTGCCCGCATGCTCTGCGCTGCGTTCCGCAACGTCATGCACTGGTCCGAGTTCGTCGGTGGCGACGCGGTCATCTCCCCGCCGTTCAAGTGGGCCAAGCGCATCAACGACTCGGACTACAAGATGGAAGAGCGCATGGATATCCCGGTGCGCGAGGACATCATGAAGACGCTGCTCTCGATCCCCGAGTTCGTCCGCGCCTACGAGCCCGACGGCATGACCCCGGAGGAGTTCGACACCTTCGGCGCCACCGTGAAGACCCTGCGTGGCTTCCTGCAGGCGGACGCTGACCTCGACGCCCTGGTGCGCGACGTCATTATGCCCGCTCCGTGATCCACTCGGTGGCCCCACATCTCCAGTGTGGGGCCACCGCCGGTCACGGTTTTTCTGCTCTCCAGCACCCCCTCACCTAGAAAGAAGCAAAGATGCTCAACATTGCCGTTATCGGCGCCGGCCGCATCGGCCACGTCCACGCCAAGACCATCGCCGCGCACCCCGGCGCCACCCTCGCCCTCGTTGCCGATCCTTTCGGTGATGCCGCGCAGAAGCTGGCCGAGGTCTACGGTGCCCGCCACACGACCGACGTGGACTCCGTCTTCACCGACGAGGGGGTCGACGCCGTCGTCATCGGCTCGCCCACGCCGCTGCACATCCCCCACCTGCTCGCCGCCGCCAAGGCCGGCAAGGCCGTGCTGTGCGAGAAGCCGATCGCCCTGGACATGAAGGACGTCGAGGCCGCCCGTGACGAGCTGGGCGCCGTGTCCGTGCCCGTTATGTTCGGCTTCAACCGCCGCTTCGACCCTTCCTTCGCTGCGGTTCATGCCCAGCTTGAAGAGGGAAAGATCGGCGATCTGGAGAACCTGCTCATCATCTCGCGTGACCCCTCCGCTCCCCCGGCCGAGTACGTGAAGGTTTCCGGCGGTATCTTCCGCGACATGACCATCCACGACTTCGACATGGCCCGCTTCTTCCTGGGCGACATCGTCGAGGTGCACGCCTTCGGCCAGAACTTCAACGAGGAGATCAGGGAAGCCGGCGACTTCGACGCCGCCGTGGTCACCCTGAAGAACGCCGCCGGCGTCGTCGCAACCATCGTCAACAACCGCAAGTGCTCGGCCGGGTACGACCAGCGCTTGGAGGCCCAGGGCTCGACGGGCACGCTCAACGCGGACAACATCCGCGCCACCACCGTGCGCCTGTCCAACGCCGAGGTCACGGATGCGGCCGAGCCGTACCTGGACTTCTTCCTGCAGCGCTACGCGGACGCCTACCGCATTGAGCTGACCGCATTCATCGACGCCGTCGTCGCGGGCACCAAGCCCACGCCGTCCATCGACGATGCGATCGAGGCCCTGCGCCTGGCCGAGGCCGCCACGGAGTCGGCGAAGACCGGAAAGCCCGTGTCGCTGGCCTGATAGCGTCTCGAAAGTCCCGGCGGGGGTTCCCTCCCCGCCGGGACTTTCGTATAGTCCGCGAGTAAAGGAGGTGCCCATGGCCGCACGCGAGCGTCCCGTGACGCAGTCCGACGTCGCCACAGCCTTACCCTTGGGACCGACCTGGGCATCGTCGACTACGACGACGCCGACCTGACTCGACGCCCCGGCTTCGAACTCTCATCGATCAATCAGAATCCGCAAAAGCTCGCTCAGGCGACCGTCTCGTCGGTACTCTCAGCACCATCTCACGAGCCGACGACGCTGAGCACTGTTCCGCGCCTCATCGTGCGCCAATCCTTCACTCGGCGAGACTCCTAGCCGTTCGCGTTTGTCACCCCTTGTCCCGCCCGTGTCAGGATAAAGAATTTATGCCAGAGTTTGTCATGTCAAATGGTAACGCGCGTTGTCAGCGCTGATGCGCGCTTTCCTCGCAATGTAGCAATGAGCAACCTCTGACAGCACGAAAGCCTCTCGGCATCGGTGTCATCTCTTTGGGTTGGACGGGCCGACTTCACTCGCGCGCCTACGCCAACGTCACAAAGCACTTCCCCGACCCTGAGATCACACCCCGCCGCGGCCACTGACCCCTCCCCCCACGCACGCGAAGATGCTCTCGACGTCCTCAGGTTTGATCGCGCCTACGAAGACTACCGTGACCTGCTCGCGGATCCCGAGGTTGACGCGGCCTCCATCGCCTCCCCCAGCTTCTTGCGCACGAGACCGCTCTGGCCGCAATCGAGGCCGGTAAGCCTTTCTGGATCGACAAGCCGATGGGCGTCAATGCTGCACAGTCCCCCGCGTCTCGGCTCCCACTACCTTCGATCGATGATTATGCTGTTCCAACAACGTAGTGAAGGAAATCCATGTCCAGCAAGAACCTGTCGCTCGCGACGGTGACGCATGCTCAGCTGCATGACGCAGTTGAGAAGACGCCTGCCTCCGGTCCTCGCCGTGGCGTTTTCGCCATCGCCGCCGTAGCTACCCTCGGCTCCCTGCTCTTCGGTTACGACACGGGCGTTATCTCCGGTGCGCTGCCCTACATGCACATGCCGTTTGGCGCTCACGGCCTCGGCCTGACCTCGCTGGAAGCGGGCGCCATCTCCGGCATCCTCCTCCTCGGCGCAGCATTCGGCGCCCTGTTCGGCGGCATCATGTCCGACCGCTGGGGCCGTCGCCACAACATCACGCTCCTGGCGATCCTGTTCTTCTTCGGTGCCGTCGGCAACGCGCTCTCCCCCAACGTGTGGGTGATGTACATCTTCCGTGCAGTCCTCGGCTTCGCCGTTGGTGGCGCTTCCGCCACGGTTCCGGTCTACCTGGCCGAGACCGCCCCCAAGCGCATCCGCGGCGCCATCGTCGCCGTCGACCAGCTGATGATCGTCACCGGCCAGCTCCTGGCCTTCTCGATCAACGCGCTCATCGCCACGATGCGCGGCGGCCCCAAGCTGACCGTTACCGCTGACCCTTCCGGTCTGCTTCCCGCCGAGCACATCGGCCAGACGATCAACTTCGACATCCTAGCCCTCATGCAGGCCTCGCGCGGCGGCACCCTGAGCACCGCGGAATACCACGAGTTCCTCGCGCAGCTGACCGTCACGGCAGGCAACGGTGACACGTGGCGCTACATGATCGCCCTGTGCTCCATCCCCGCCATCGCCCTGTGGATCGGCATCCGCCTGATGCCCGAGTCCTCGCGCTGGTACGTTGCCAAGGACCGTCTCTACGAGGCGATCGGCGCTCTCAAGCGCGTGCGTCACGAGGCCATCGACGGCCCCATCGTGGACGAGCTCCAGGACATCGTGACTGTCCACCAGGCCGAGATCTCCAGCGAGCACAAGGGCTTCGGCCACGTGTGGCGCACCCCCTGGCTGCGTAAGCTCATGATCGTCGGCATCTTCCTGGCCATGACCAACCAGCTGACGGGCGTCAACACCGTCATGTACTACGCACCCGAGGTCCTGCAGTACGCGGGCATGGACACCTCCTCCGCGATCGTCGCTCAGGTCGCCAACGGCGTCATGTCCGTGATCGGCTCCGCTCTCGGCATCTGGCTGATCCTGAAGTTTCGCCGCCGCCAGATCCTCATTGCCGATGTCATCGGCGTAGGCACCTGCCTCCTCGCGATTGCCGCGGTCTTCCAGTTCATGATCGCCCCCTACATGAACGCGCAGCAGACGCCCCCGGCGTGGGCTGCCTACGTCATCCTCGGCCTCATGGCCGTGTTCATGCTGATTGTTCAGTCCTCGAACGGCACGATCGTGTGGACCATGATGGGTGAGATCTTCCCGAACAACGTCCGTGGCATCATGAACGGCACCGCCATCTTCTGCCTGTGGGTTGTCAACGCGATCGTCGGCTGGTCCTTCCCGGTCATGATCGAGAGCCTGGGCGGTGGCCTCACCTACACCGTCTACGGCATCATCAACCTCGCGGTCGCCGTCGTCCTCTTCCGCATCATGCCCGAGACCTCGGGCAAGTCGCTGGAGGAGATCGAGAAGGAGATGGAGGAGCGCTTCTCCTGATCGATGGGGCGGGGATCCTGCGGCGCCCCCTCTACCCTTAGTTTGTCTGAACAAACATCCATTTTCTGCTAGAATTGCTGCTACCGGCACACTGGCCAATGCAACACCGCGACTCATAGGAGAGCTGCAATGACTCACGTCTACGATCCCACAACCGCGATCAACGACCCCAATGGCATTACCTGGGGCATGCACCCGATTGCGTGGCGTAACGACGACATTCCCGAGGTCGGCGAATGGAACACCATCGACATCATGTTCGACGACCTGGCCGAGGCCGGCTTCGCCGGCACCGAGGTTGCCGGCTGGTACCCCTCGAAGGAAGAAACGAAGGAAAAGGCCGAGGCCGCGGGCCTGAAGATCGTTGCCCAGTGGTTCTCCAGCTTCATCGTCCGCGACGGCGTCGAGGCCGTCATCCCGGACTTCCGCGCCACGTGTGAGTACCTGCAGTTCCTGGGTGCGACCCGCGTCGTCGTCTCCGAGCAGACCGGCTCGGTGCAGGGCATCCGCGACATCTGCATCTTCGAGAACAAGCCCGTCCTCAAGGACGAGGAGTGGCCGGTCCTGGCCGAGGGCCTGAACAAGCTCGGCGAGATCGCCCACGAGTACGGCCTTGACCTGGTCTACCACCACCACCTGGGCACCGTCGTCCAGACCAAGGACGAGACGCTGCGCATGCTCGAACTGACCGATCCGGACAAGGTCTCCCTGCTCTTCGACACGGGCCACGCGTTCGTGGGCGACGGCGACGTCATGGGCCTGCTGCGCGGCGCGATCGACCGCATCAAGCACGTGCACTTCAAGGACGTGCGCCCCGCCAAGATGGAAGAGTCCCGAGCGGCCAAGCGCTCTTTCCTCGACTCCTTCCTCGCCGGCATGTTCACGGTCCCCGGCGACGGCACCATCGATTTCACCGAGCCCTACGCCTTCCTCGTTGAGCACGGCTACAAAGACTGGATCCTCGTTGAAGCCGAGCAGGATCCGAAGATCGCCCCTCCGCTCGAGTACGCGCACATTGCGCGCGACTACGTGTTGGGCACGCTGCTGGGTCAGTGAGCAGCTTCGCGCGGTTCCTCAACTTCCCGCGCAAGACACGAGGGGTGGAAGCGACTCGTTCGCTTCCACCCCTCTATCGCTGCACGAGCCACGAAAGGCGTCTATGGATCTGTCAACGCTGACGACGCTCACGTGGGGCGTCCTCGCGCCACGACAGTGCCGCTGCTCGTATAAAAAGTTGTCGGCGCGAACCTCAGGCCCGCGCCGACAACCTCATCTCACACTCGAGGGGCTGTGATGACCAGGGGAAGCGCCTCCCCGCGAGCATCGCTCGGAGGCTGCTCCCCCACCTGCAGGGTCAGGCTCTGCCCATCCCACGAGCACGCCGCGCCCGGCGTGAGGATCGCGGAACGCGAGTAGTCGAATCCGCTCGGCAGACCCGACACCCGCGTGACGGACGCATCCGCCACCACGGCGACGTGGTCCTCGTGAACGAGGAGGCGAACCCAGGCCTCGTCCTGCGAGGACTCAGCGGTGACGGCCTCGAAATCCTTGGCCGACAGCGCGCGTACGCCGCGCAGCTCCGATCCGTACAGGTCGTTCCACGCGCCCAGGCCCTCCAGGCACTCGCGCTGCTCGCGCGGGATCGTGCCATCGGCCTTCGGACCCACGTTGAGCAGGAGACGACCGCCGCGCGAGACCACGTCCACCAGGTGGCGAACGGCGGCCGCGCCGCTGAGGTACTGATGCTCGCCCTCGGCGCGGTTGTAGCCGAAGGACAGGCCGACACCTCGGCAGTTCTCCCACGGCTTGCCGCTCGTCTCCGAGTCGCCCATGTGCTGGTATTCGCTGGTCAGGTAGTCCGCGTGGACTCCGCCGTAGCGGTCGTTCGTCACGCCCTCGGGGCGCGCCGCGTAGAAATACTCGAAGAGCGTACCCAGGCCGTAGGGACCGAAGTTCTTGCCCTCGTCCGGCCACTCGATGTCATTCCAGATGACGTCGGGCTGGTAGCGGTCGATCAGGTCACGCACGTGCACGAAGCAATAGCGCGCATAGTCCGCGTCCTTCGGGCGACACAGGTCCTTACAGTCATCCTCGGAGAGGATCGGGCGGTGGGGCCGGTAGTGCCAGTCCAGGCCGCCTGAGTAGTACAGGCCAACCCGCAGGCCCTCGTCGCGCGCGGCATCCGCAAAGCCGGCCACGAGATCGGTACGCGGTCCACGGCGCACCGTGTTGCGCGTGCCCGTCTCGGGCGCGTCCCACAGGGTCACGCCGTCGTGGTGCTTGGTCGTCAGCACCGCGTATCCGGCTCCAGCACGGTGGAACAGACTCATCCACTCGGCCGGATCCCACGCGTCGGGGTCCCACGCGTCCAGGAACGCGTCGTACGAGGCCGACCCGTACAGGTCCTTGTGCCGCAGCGCGGCCGGGGAACCCGGGATACGGATCGTGTTGAAGTACCACTCGGCGTAGGAATTGTGGGTGAACCAAGCCTCCCAGTCCTCCTCGACGCCCAGCTCCCCGTGGTCCTCTGCCCATGCGGGGACCGAGTAGGGGCCCCAGTGGACGAAGATGCCCAGCGGGGCGTCCTCGAACCACTGCGGGGTCGGGCGGGACAGCGCACTCCAGCGCTCGGTATCGCTCATCGTTTCGCTCATGTTCGTTAGCGTCCTCCGAAGGCGCCCAGGGTGACACCCTTTTCCAGCTGCTTTTGCAGGAACACGACCAGCAGGATCGACGGGATCGTCGTCATCGTCACCGCGGCCATCAGCGGGCCCCAGTCGGTGCCGCGCTCGCCCGAGAACATCTGCAGGCCCAGCGGGATCGTCGCCAGCGTCGAATCGTTGACCACGATAAGGGGCCACAGGAACGCGGACCAGTAGTCGATGAACGCGAACACGCCAACCACCGTGATCGGAGCCTTGAGCAGGGGCAGCAGGATCTTCGTCAGGATTTTCCAGTCGCTGCAGCCGTCAATGCGAGCCGCCTCCTCGAACTCGAGGGGAAGGGACATGAGGAACTGACGGATCAGAAACGCGCCGAAAGCGCCAAACGCGAAGGGCACGATGAGGGCGAAGTAGGAGTTCACCAGGCCCATGCGCTGCATACCGATGTACAGCGGGATCACGAGGACCTCCTGGGGCAGGACCAGCGTGCCCAGGAACAGCATGAACAGGTGATCGCGGCCCTTAAAGCGCAGGCGCGCGAACGCGTAGGCGGACAGGACCGACACGACGACCACGAGGGCCGCACCTGCCAGCGAGACGATGAACGAGTTGAGGACGACTCGGCCAAACGGAATGGAGTTGAGAGCCGACGGATAGTTGTCCCAGGCGATTCGGCTGCCCGTCGGGCTCAGGCTGAAGACCTCGGTCGTGGGCTTGAGGGAGGTCGCGACCATCCACACGAAGGGGAAGAGGAAACCGACCGCGATGATCCCGAGAAGGATCACCGAAATGATCGTGGAAAGACGCTTCTTGTTATGCATCGTAGTTCACCCACTTCTTCTGGCCAGCGAACTGCAGGGCCGTCACCGTCATGACAATCACGAAGAGCACCCACGCCATCGCGGACGCGTAGCCGAGCTTGTCGAAAGAGAAACCGTTGCGGTACAGGGCCAGCACGATCGTGTTGGTCGCCTCGCCCGGGCCGCCCAGCGTCAGGAAGTAGGGCTGAGCGAAAACCTTGAAGGCACCGATGACCGTCATGACCGTGCAGAAGAAGACGGTCGGGGAAATCATCGGGAACACGACCTTGAAGAAGCGCTGGACGCCGTTGCAGCCGTCGATCGTCGCGGCCTCGAGAACCGAGGTGTTCAGGCCGTTGAGGCCTGCCGTGAGGACGACGATGTTGTAGCCCAGACCCTGCCACAGGCTCATCACGAGCAGCGAGCCCATCGCGAGAGCCGGGTGGTTGAGGAAGGGGATGTGCTCGATCCCAAAGACGGCCAGGGCCGAGTTGACCACGCCGTTGTCGGAGAGCATGAGGCGCCAGATCAGCGCGTTACCGACCATCGGCGTGACGACCGGAATGAAGAAGATGACGCGCAGGACACGGCTGAGCCATTCAGGAACGCGCTGGAGCCAATAGCTCAGGCCGATCGAGATCACCAGGTTCAGCGCCGTGTAGCAGGCGGCGAATACGACGGTGTTGCGCATGACCGTCCAGAACGCCGGATCCTCGCCGCTGAGCATGCGCCGGTAGTTTTCCACTCCGATGAAGCGGCCGCCGCCGAAGGGGGACCAGTCGAAGAAGGAGATCACGAGCGAGGCGATCAGGGGCAGGACGATGAAGAGAAGGAAGCCCATCATTCCGGGCGACAGGTAGACGAGGGCACGCAGGCCATCGCCCCGCCGACCCTTAGCGCGCGCGGAGTCTTTGCCGCGCTTGGAG
>CALBAF010000426.1 GCA_937926415.1 uncultured Actinomyces sp. | reverse complement strand
GTACCGCCGCCGCCCGCGGGCACCGTCGACGCTCCCGAGACGATGATGATTCCGAAGGTGCGCCGCGCCTCCATCCCGATGCCCGAGCCCATTGTGGAGCCCGAACCGGTTATCGCGCCCGAGCCCGTTGTGGAACCCGTTGTCGAGCTCGAGCCGGTCGTCGAGCCCGAACCGATCGTCGCGCCCGAACCCGTTGTGCAACCGGCTATCGAACTCGAGCCGATCGTGGAACCCAAACCGGTCGTCGAGCCCGAACCCGTTGCGAAACCGGTTATCGAGCCCGAGCCGATCGCGGAACCTGCCCCGGCCTCGTCGATGTCGTTTGTTGATGACGCGGAGATGCCGACCGCCCAAATTCGTCGTGTCCGTCGAGTAAGGCCCGCGGAATGGGAGACGCCCGAACCGGCAGCGCCGGTGGGCCAGCCCGAGCCCGCCCCTCAGGTGTCCGCTCCCCCGATGATGACGACTCCGTTCGAGCAGAGTGCGCCCGCCATGCCCTCGGTCGTCGAGCATCCGCAGGCACCCGCATCCCCGCAGATGCCCGCGCCCATCCAGACGCCGGCTACTCCGGCCCCCTTCCAGGAGGACTGGAACGCGGAAATCTCCCAGAAGAAGGAAGCCCCGCGCGAGCAGGAAGCCGACAAGAAGCGCCGCAGGCTGTGGGGCTGGGGCAAGCGCCGCAAGAAGGGCAACGAGGCTGCCGTCTCGCCCGAGCCCGAGGTCGATGAGCCGATCGAGTCCTCGCACGCGCCGATGATTTCGGTCGACGCGCAGGACGAGGATGACTGGAACGACTGGCAGAACTGGAACTCGCGCAGCTAAGCGAGCGCCGGGGCGGCCTTACAGGCGGCTCTCGGCTTTAGCAAGCTCGACGTACTGCGCGAGCTCCTCGTCCAGATCGTCCGGATCGTCTGCCCCGTCGGCGGGCGCCTCAGCCTCTGCGTCCGTCTCCTCCTGCCCGTAGCGCTCCAACAGGAGGCGCTCTCGGTAGAGGTTGTCTGCGGTCACTCCGATGGTGCGGATAAGGGACGCGTTGAGGGCCATGCCGACGATGATGCCGATAATCGGCAGGATCTGCGCCATCTTCATGCCGACGAGACGCGCCCCGAGGGCCGCGAACAAGGAGTTCACAGACGCGGTCAGCGCGTTGTTCCCAACGCTCTCCATCGATCCGCGTTTGGTGAGCTTGCGCACCACCTTGTTGAACATACGCATCGAGGTCTCCTTCTCGACGGCATGGTCATCAAGCGAGCTTCGCGGGGCGATCGCCTGGGATAAAACCATCGCGGAGAAGAGCTTTTCCGCTGGGTCCTTCGTGTCATACCCGTAGTAGGCAGCCGTGTGTGACACGAGGCGCGCAGAGGAGGCCAGGAACGTCGCGATATCAAGCCCGATCGCCGCTGCAATCACGCCGATACCGGGTGCCGAAGCAATGCCTAGACCGAGGATGGCCGCGACCGCCCCTCCCGTCGCGAATACGCTGCTCACCGCTCCTTCCGTCGCGGTAACGACGGCATATCCCACCTTCAGGTGGGGCCTGACCAATTGGATCTCTGCCAGGTCCAGGTTTCGGATGTCCTCGAGACACTCCACGTCGTTGCCGGCCCTGCGATGCGCCTTCACAATTCGTTCGCGTCGGACCGAGGATTCGGCGGCTGATGTCGCCTTCTCGACGAGCCCCAGGACAGCCGATGAGATCCAGCCTGCAATCGCAGCCCCGCCGGGGATTTTGCCCGCGAGACCAACCACTTTTTTCACAGGGGTAAGCACGTACGAGCGGATGCGCTGTGTGATAACTCGAGGGCTGCGCGGGTTGACCTGGGCGGCCTTCCATTCCTGGATCGCATCCCACTGCGCGCGATCGTCGTCGGTCATGCGCTGCCGAATATCGTCGCGTGTGCTGTTCTCTTCCTCCGGCTGATCCGTCATACCCCAAGCCTACACGGTCACGAAAAAGAGGCCCACGCCACAGAGGAAGTGGGACTACCACTCCCCTACGGACGACTCTCAGCCTCGGCGATCTCCACGTAGCGCGCGATGTCTGCGCTCAGCTCCTGGCTGTCGGCAGGCCTCACCAGGTCCGTGGAGGCACCATCGGGGGATTCCACGCGGCCGTAGCGTTCAGCAAGGAAGCGTTCGCGGTACAGGTGATCGGCGGTCTCGCCGATGGTACGCATGAGGGCGGCGTTCAGCCCGGCGCTCACGACGACGCCCGCGACTGGGACGATCTGGGCGAGCTTGCGAGACGCCAGACGCACGCCCATTGCGCTGAAGAGCGAGTTCATCGCGCTCACGACCACGTTGCCGCCGAGGCCGTCGAGCGATCCGCGCCGGGCGAGGTCACGCATCACCTTGTTGAAGGCCAGCATCGTCGTCTGCTTTTCGACGACGAAATCGCGACCGCTGCCCGCCGGATCGATCGCCTGAGAGAGCACCATCGTTGAGAAGAGCCTCTCCGTGGGGTCCTCCGAGTCGTAGCCGTAGTAGGCGGCCGTGTGCGCGACGAGGCGTGTCGCGGCCGCCAGGAAGGACGTGATGTCGACGGCGATCGCCGAGGCTGTGACCCCCACTCCCGGGGCGGAAGCCACACCCATGCCGAGCACGGCTGCAACGGAGCCACCCGAGGCGAACACGCCGCTCACCGCTCCCTCGGCGGCGGCGGACGTCGAATAGGCCAGACTCAGGCGAGGCTTGACGGCAAGGACGTCGTCGAGCGTCAGCGAGCGGATGTCCTGCAGGGTTCGCACGTCAAAGCCCGCGGAACGGTAGGCCTTGAGGATGCGCTTGCGGCGCACCGAGGCCTCGGACGCGGAGGCTGCCAACTCGACGAGGCTGAGGGCAGCCGACGACACGGTTCGGGTGAGTGCCTCGCCGCCGGGTACCTTGCGCGCGATGGACACCGCCTTGCCCAGAGGAGCGAGGGCCGCCGAGCGGACGCGCTGGGAGATGACTCGGGGTCGGACCGGACGCATCTGCACGTCCTTCCAACGCTGGATTTCATCCCAGTGGGCGGCGTCGGACTCGCTCATGCGCGCACGTAGATCGTCAGACATGCTCTCCCCGTTTCTCTCGCCGGTGGTAACTCACCAACACTACACAGTGAGGGCCTCGCACGAGGCTGTAGCACCGCCGCGTCCCCTGTTATGCTTGTGACCTGGTAGTCAGTTTCGGCCTCGACACAAAGGAGCTTCCGTGGAATCGCGTGAGTCCCTCATTAACCAGATCGCACTTCTCCATGAGGAGAAGGAACACCAGAAGATCATCGCGCTGATCGAGGGTCAGCCCCCGGCCGCGATGGACTACGAACTGACGAGCCTGCTGGCGCGTGCCTACATCAACTACGCCCAGCCCTACATGGATTCCTTCCGGGAGCACATCAAGCACGCGGTCGAGCTGCTGCGCAGCATCGAGGCCGAGGGCATGGCGGACCCGCAGTGGTACTACCGCATCGGCACCGCCCTGTACTGGCAGGACGAGGAAGAAAGCGCCATGACCTACCTGGAGCAGTGCCTCGCGATGGACCCCACCCACGAGGACGCTCCGCAGGTCATCGAGGAGTGCAAGCGCGCCCTCGAGCGCCGCACGGTTGTGCGTCCCCTCGACATGCGTGCGCTTGTCGACTTCTTTGAGCGCAACGACTACAGGTACGACGTTGAGGACAATCGCCTGCGTACGGGCTTCACGAACGGCTACTACGTGTTCTCCGTGATCGACGATGGCGCGGATCTGAGCATGTGGGGCGGCATCCGCGAGGACGTGTCGATGGAGCTGCGCCCGCGCCTCATCCAGGCGTGCAACGACTGGAACGCGGCTACCAAGTGGCCCAAGGTCTACGTGGCGACGCTGGACGACGGCACGCAGCGCGTGTGCGCCGAGCAGTTCGTCTCATCTCGCTACGGCATGACTGACGCGCAGGTGTCGATCAACATCGACCGTTTCATCTCCGCTTCCGAGGCATTCTTCAAGGAGCAGATCGAGCGCATCCCCGCACTGGGTGGCACGGAAGAGTAACGCTCACTGATACGTCGCCCCGGCCTCGTCCCACATGTCAGGGACGAGGCCGGGGTTCGTTATACGATCACTGCCCTACTGGGCGCGGCGGGGCGCGTAGACGCTGAGTCCTCCGTCGCTGACGACGCCCGTCAGTGTCCCATCATCCGCGACGCGCACGGACGGGTGGTCTCCGATGATGCATTCCCACTCCTGGCCCGCGTTGCGCGCTCCCACGTAGAGGGTCTTCTCGGCGCCCATACGGTCGGAGAGGATGACGGCGCAGCCGGAGCCGGGCACCTCGTCCTTGCCTTCGCGGGCAAAGCCCACGACGTCAGGGTTGTCGAAAGCGTTGTGCTGCGGGCCGACGGCCGCGCGGGCGCGAATCGACATGAGGATCGGCAGCTCACGCACAGCGGGCAGGTCGTCGGAATCAGGGGAACCGAGGAGGTCACCCCAGAACACGCAGGGCACCCCGGCCTCGTTGAAGAGGATCAGGGCGTAGGCGGCCGCCTTGAACCAGGGGGCGACCGTGGAAGCCAGGGACTGGCCTGGCTGGGTGTCGTGGTTTTCGACGAAGGTGACGGACTTGTCGGGGCGGGAGGACGTCAGAGTGTTCTCCCACAGGCGCGCGAGGTCCACGTTGCCGTCCGACACCGACGCATCGTGCAGGTGGTAGTGCAGGGGGACGTCGAAGAGCATGACGTTGGGGACCCGCTCAAGGTAGCCCTCGAGCTCGCGCACGTCGCCGCTCCAGTACTCGCCGACGGCGGGCAGGGGGCGGCCCGTCGAGGTGCGCAGGTCGTTCAGCCAGCGGGCGTAGAAGTCCGATCCCACGTGCTTGACGGCGTCCAGGCGCAGCCCGTCCACGCCGGTCGTCTCGACGTACCACTGCCCCCAGCGGTCCAGCTCCTCGCTGACCCGGGGCTCGGTGACGTGCACGTCGCAGCCCATCAGGTAGTCGAAGTTGCCGAACTCGGTGTCGACGGAGTCATTCCACTGCTTGCCTTCAAAGAGCCACAGGCCGTTTCGCTTCGTGGCCTCATCCCAGTCGATGCCGTGGAAGCACGTCCAGTCCCACGTGAAGTCCGAGTAGACGCCCGCGCGCCCCGGGAACGTGAAACGGGTCCACGCCTCGATCGTCTCGGGCTCCCCGATGGCCTCATGGCGGTTCTGGGGGTTGATCGGGGTGGCGCGAACAGTCTCAGACGCGTCGGCGCCCATGCGGTGGTTGAGGACGATGTCGGCACACACGGCGATTCCCGCCGCGTGCAGAGCCTCGATGGCTGCCAGGTACTCGTCCTTCGTCCCATACTTCGTGGGCACGGAACCCCTCTGGTCGAACTCGCCCAGGTCGTAGAGGTCGTAGACGCCGTAGCCGACGTCGTTGATGCCCTCATGCCCCTTGTAGGCGGGCGGCAACCAGATCGCTGTCACACCCAGGTCCGCGATCTCCTGCGCATGCTCGGCGAGGTCGCGCCAGTGGCTGGCGTCCGGGACCATGTCCCAGGCGAAAGCCTGCAGGATCAGGGGGCCCGCCTCCGTCATGGACGAGGCCAGGGCCGGTTCAATCGTCTCATTCACCCGCATATCGTGGCAGGTTTCCCCACCCACAGGCGCGTGAGGAGGGCAAACAGTGGCGGGGTATACACAGTAACGAGGCCGGGGCCGAGCGTCACGGTTGAGCGCGGTCCCGGCCCCGGCCTCGTCGGTGGTGTCGTTACTTGCGGCGCCCCAGACGTTCCTTGACGCTGTTGAAGCTGGAGGCGGCGCTCGAGGCTCCGTCGGCGATGCCCGAGGCCGCGCTCTTGGCGCCGACCATCACGACCTTCGCTTTGCCGCGCAGGCCCTTCTTGATAGTCGTCTCCGTCTCAGGTGTCCGCCCATTTGTGGACGTACCCAGACGATGCTGGTCCCACTCCTCGACGCTGACGCCGGGAGGCGGGATCTCGCGCAGGTGCTCTTTGAGGAGCGCGGATTGGGACTGGAGCGCCATGAAAGTCAGGCCGCTCGACACGAATCCGCCGATGACGGGGACGATCTTCGAGAATCCCTTGGCGGCGGTGCTCTTCGTGATGTTGATGCCGATGAGACGCAGGCTGTGCTTGACGACCGGGTACCAGGTGATGCTCATGAGGGCGCGTTTGGTCGCGTGGTTCTGGTAGGCGGTCTTGGCGGCCACGCGCGCGAAAGCAGTGAGGGACTGGGCGGCGCCGCCGACCCCCAGCATGACGCCGAAAAACACGGCGAGTACTCCGAGTGTGTCGTCGTCGGTTTCTCGGCCGTCCGGGAGGAGCTCGCCCCAGCCGTACAGGTAAGCAAGCTTTTGCATGATCCTCAGCGCGTGCACGTAGTACTGCATCAGGTCCGCGGGAATCGTCCCGAGCATCGCAAGTCCACCGGGGATACCCGCGACGAAGGAGATGGCCGCCGACTTGTTCGTTTCGTACGAAATCGCCTCGTCTGCGATCCTGTCGAGCTCGGCCAGGGGCACGCCGGCCAGCACTGGACTCGAGCCGAGGGCGCGGGCGATCACCTCGTCGCTCAGATGGAGCTTGCTCAGCTCCTCGCGCAGGAAGGCCTCGCGGTTGACGCGCACGCCGGGCACGCGCACGACCTTCGCTAGGAAGTCGAGCGCTTTGCGCTCCGCCTCAGAATGCTGTCCGTCGGCAACTGCGGTCGGCTCACCGCCGTGGGCACGGGCGTTCATCGTGTCGGGCATCGAGTTCCTCCTCGTCTGACGACGCGCGGACAGCGCGCATCCGGTCCCACTCTAGCGCCTGCTGGTTGCCCTCTCAGCCCAGGATTGACGAGGCCGGGGCTAGGCCGCGCTGTCATGCGTCCCTCGCCCCGGCCTCGTGACCGATGATCGTTACTTGCGCCGACCGAAGAGGCCCTTGACCCCATCCGCGATGCCGGAGGCCGCGGTCATCGCGCCATCGGCGATGCCGGTAGCCGCAGTCTTTGCGCCACTCGTGACGGCCTTAGTCGTGCTCTCGAGCGCCTGCTGGGCGTTGTCCAGCACGCCCGGCTCCTGGTCGTCGGGGGTCGCGTCGCTGACAGAGCGCTTCCAGACCTCAGCGTCGACTCCGGGAGGTGGCAGCTCACGCAGGTGGCCCTTGAGGCGCGTGGACTGGGACTGGAGCGACACGAAGGTCATGCCACCCGACACGACACCGCCGATGACGGGAATAACCTTGGAGACGCCCTGTGCAAAGCTCTTCTTCGTAAGGTTGATGCCGATGAAGCGCAGGCACTGCTTCATGACCGGGTACCACGAGGTCTTGGTAAGGGCCTGCTTGGTCAGCTGCTTCTGGAAGGCGGGCATCGCGACCGAACGCGCGAACGCCGTCAGGGACTGGGCCGCGCCACCAACGCCGAGCATGACACCGAAGAACATCGCAAGGACGCCAACCGTCTCGTCGTCAACCTCGTCCATGTCGCTGAGGAGCTCACGCCAGCCGTACAGGTAGGCGAGCTTCTGCATGATCCTGAAGGCGTGCACGTAGTACTGGGTCAGGTCTGCGGGGATCGTTCCGAGCATCGCGAAGCCGCCGGGGAGGCCTGCGGCAAAGGACATCGCCGCGGACTTGTTTGTCTCAAAGGAGATGATGCCGTCTGCGAGCTTGTCTAGATCGGTCAAAGAGACGCCAGCGAGGACGGGGTTCGAGTCAACCGCGCGCGCAATCGCATCGTCACTCATGTGGAGTTTGCGTAGCTCCTGACGCAGGAACTCGTCGCGGGTGATGCGTACGCCGCGGATGCGCACGACCTTCTTGAGGAACTCGATCGCGTATTTTTCCGCTTCGGAGTCCTGCTGGACAATCGTGTCGCGCAGCTCTGCGACACCCTCGGTCACATCGTCCGTGAGTTCCACTTCGCCGCTCGTGTCAAGGACGATCTCTCGGCCATCTTCTTCGAATTCACCGACGACGCCAAGCTCGTCAAGGTTCTCGCTCATCTCGTTCCTTTACACTCCGTTGTCGCCTCACCACGAGGTCTGGATACGCGACAACTATAACCTAGTTTTCCTCCATGATGAAGCTCGTGACACACCGTCATTTTGCTCGGATGCAAGAACGTCAGGAACGGCCCTACGCTGGTCTCATGTGGATCCTCACTGCCTGCCTTTCAGCCCTGTTCGCAGGGCTGACTGCCGTCCTGGCGAAGGCGGGCGTCACATCGACGAGCTCGACGGTCGCGACGGCGCTACGCACGGTTGTCGTGGCCGCGGGGGCGTGGGGTATGGCGGCACTGACGGGAACGGCCTCCGGCGTTACCTCTATCGACGGGACATCTGCACTGTTCCTGGTGTTGTCCGGGTTGGCGACGGGGGCCTCGTGGCTGTGCTACTTCGCGGCGCTTTCCCGAGGGGACGTGTCCCGCGTGGCGCCGATCGACAAGCTGTCGACGGTCCTGGCGATCGTCCTCGCGCTCATCCTGCTGGGCGAGCCGGTGAGCGTGTGGGGCGCGGCCGGGATTGTCGCGATCACGGCGGGGACGCTTCTGATGGTGGAACCCTCTGAGTTATCGGGCCTTCCTCGAGCGATGCGCGGGGGCGGGAGCTGGCTGATGTTTGCGCTCGCGTCCGCTCTGTTCGCAGCTCTGACGTCGATCCTCGGGAAGGTCGGCATTTCTGGGGTTGATCCGACGCTGGGGACGGCGGTGCGCACGCTGGTGGTGCTGGCGATGGCGTGGGTGATCGTGGGCGCGCAGGGCCGCCTGGGCGAGGTTCGGTCGATTCCGGGTCGCGAGCTGGCGTTTATCGTCGCGTCTGGCGCTGCGACGTGCGCGTCTTGGCTGGCGTACTATCACGCGCTGAAGGATGGGCCCGCATCGGTCGTGGTGCCCATCGATAAGCTGTCGATCCTCGTGACCGTCGCCGTGTCAGCCGTGGCGTTTCACGAGCGTTTCACGCCGCGCTACCTGCTCGGCCTCGCCCTCATGTGCGCGGGGACGGTGGCCATGGTGGTGGCGTAGATTCGTGCCTGCTCGGCGTGTTAGTGGCCTTGTTTTTCTTCTGAGGTGTCGGTGTTGTTGACGATGAGTTGACTGAGCGGGAATGGGCCGGTTGTTTCGGTGGTGGTGACCAGGCCGTTGATGGTCTGTGTGTCGCCCGTGAAGGGGTTGGTGGCCGTGCCCGCCCAGGTCGTGGTCAGGGTGATGGTGCGTGTGGCGGAGGGGTAGGGTCCGTCCAGGAAAGACTTCCACCCGTTGGGTGCCTTGTAGTAGTGGCGAATCAGGGCGGGGTCAGTGTTGGGGTCCATGCCTTCTTGCCAGGGCATCCCCGGCGAGGTCGTGGTCACGTCCGGAGTTCCGTCCCCCCAACTCCACGTGTAGGACGTCGCCGTCAAAGTGATGGTGATGTCGCGGCCCAGCAGCGTGACAGTGTGGGCCTGCGTGGGATGGGTGGCAGCGACGAGCGTGGGAATGTACTTGTTCGTGTACGAGACCCCCTCGGGCCGCTTATGCAGACCTGCGCCATCTGCATGGATCGTCGTGGCTGCCATGTAGAGTATGTCGCGGGTCGTGGGGATCCGGCCCGGATTCTGATTAGAACCTCCATCAGGGTCTGATGGGAGCGGGCAGTTGTCGACGGTGTTGTCGTCGGAGACCGTGGGACTGTTGGGGGCCTTATTGACGTACACGTTCATGCAACGCGCAGGCTCATTGTAGGGGGCAGCAGCGGGATCAAACGCCCCTTCAGCGGTCTTGAGGGGCCGCTGATCACCAACAGTTGAGTTGTTGTCGCCTTGCTGAGAAGAATCCTGGTCATGGTCTTCACGCCAGGCTCCGGCCTTTATTCCACCAGGTGTAGAAGATGCACAAAATCCAGATGGAGCGCCTGATTCAATATCACAGGATGTCGGTATACCATCAGCGAACGAAGCAGATGCTTGTCCAAGCATTAGCAGGGACCCCAAGGTCAAACCGATCAAGCACCGCGTTCTACTTATCGTTGCCATGAGGAATGTTCCCATCGGTCACAAGCCAGCGGTCGCTCTGCCATGTCATGAAGAGCGCAAGGCTCACGGTGTATTCGTTATCGCTGACGAAGATCCGCTGCCCTTGACAAGACGTTCCATTGATAGTTGTCACGTGGAATAGAACGCCGATAGTGTTGGGCGGCGCACCCATTTCTGCCGTAACGGGCTCGACTTCCACAATGCTCGTAATGGTTGCAGTATTCCCATATGCCCAGCCGTTTGAGTAAAGCGAATTGATGGCGTTGATATGCCCATCGGCAAACGGAACCTGCTCCGCAGACAAAGCTGCCAAAGTCTGTGTGTCTCCCGTGTTCCACGCATAGCTGAGAGTAGCGACGTAGTGCTCGGCTGCCAGTTCTGCACCGCGTTCGGTGTTTTCCTTGGCTGCCTCGGGTAGTTCGGGTTTGGTGTACGTGTCTGCTGCGAACTCGGCGGGGCGCACGAGGACTCCGTCGGGGCCGATCGCGTATCCGCCTGACATCGGAGGCTCGCTGGACACTGACGGCATGGGCACTGGGTGCACCGTGGGTGTTGCCGCGGTGCTGGGGCGATCGTTCCACGAGCTGATGCTCGCGCCCAGCGTGTAGGCACCAACAGCTGCCACAGCCACCAGCCCGGTGAGACCGATACCCATTGCCCATGGGCGTAGTGCTGCTCTCCTGGCTGATAGGGAGCGCTTCTTGCGGCGCGACGGCGAACCAACGAACGCTTGCTCGTCTTCCTCAGCGACAGAATGATCAGACAGGGGTGAGATCTCCATGGCGTATGCCTTCCACGGTGACGAACTACCAGCGCTCCCCCACCATCGGAGGCGCGCCCTTCCCCATCAGGGTACGCGCAGAACCGACACGAAACACCAACAATGCTGCGCAACCATCACGCAAATCCTCCCGCCCAAACCCCCGCAACCGCACGTATGTGCATGCCCGGCCCCGGCCTCGTCCGTTGAACGTGTGAGTTCGCGCGTAACAGGCAGGAGGACTTGAGTCCGAAACGGACGACGTTGTAAGCTTCAGTTAACCGTTCAGCCCGCCGCTCCCTCGGAGTGGACGGGCTGGATTTCTATCTGGAAGGTCAGATGGTATGGACGAGCAGGTCAAAGATCCGACTACTATCGACGAACAGATCCGCATCTTGTCTGAGCGAGGCATGAACGTGGATATCGATCTCGCGCGCCAGTGGCTTCGCAGTGTCTCCTACTACCGATTGTCCGGCTACTGGTACCCCTATCGCGAGCAACTTCAGTCGGACACCAGAATGCCTGTCCGCGCCGACACCTTCGTACCGGGGTCAACCTTCAGCGAAGTAACTGGCTTGTACGAGTTCGACCGCAAGCTACGAACCCTCGTCCATGATGGTATCGAACGCATTGAAATCGCATTGCGCACGCGTGTCGGCGAGTGGATCGTCACCCACGGACCACTGGCGCATCAAGACAAGAACCTGTTCCGCGCAGATTTCGACCACAAAACGTGGCTGAAAACTGCTCGCAGGCGCATCCAGCGCGCTGAGGGCAACAATGCCGCAATCAGGCACTACGCGGACAAGTACGAGGGGTACCCATTTTGGGTACTCGCTGAAACACTCGACTTCGCTGATATTTCGAAGCTCTACGCTGGACTCCCCGTCTTCGCACAGCACGAGATATCACGTAGCTTCGGATTTACCGTCGACCTTATGGCATTGAGGGGAAAGCACCGAAAGAACTACTACACGCGTGATCCTTTAGCTCGATGGTGCGAGCAGCTGACAGTCGTACGTAATGTTTGTGCTCACCACGGACGTCTGTTCAACAGGAACCTTCTGCCGGCATCGACCGTCGCATTTCGCACAATTGACAGCTTGAAGTCACTTCCCGAGGGCCAGAGCGACAAAGTCTTTGGCGCTCTTCTCGTCATGGGTTTCATGCTGCATAACATCTCACCCGGCACTAGCTGGGCAGCCAAACTGAGCGACTTGGTGCACGACGATTACGAACGACTCGCTCTACGGTCAGTCACCGAGATGGGTTTTCCGTCCAATTGGGCCGGCAGTTTCATTCACCTATAAGGCAAGCGACACGATCACCCCGTCGCTACGGATCTAGTCTGATTCAGCGATTAACCGCACAACCGTCTAGTGGCCTTGTTTTTCTTCTGAGGTGTCGGTGTTGTTGACGATGAGTTGACTGAGCGGGAACGGGCCGGTTGTTTCGGTGGTGGTGACCAGGCCGTTGATGGTCTGGGTGTCGCCCGTGAAGGGGTTGGTGGCCGTGCCCGCCCAGGTCGTGGTGAGGGTGATGGTGCGCGTGGCGGAGGGGTAGGGTCCGTCCAGGAAGGACTTCCACCCGTTGGGGGCCTTGTAGTAGTGGCGGATGAGGGCGGGGTCGGTGTTGGGGTCCATGCCTTCTTGCCAGGGCATGCCCGGCGAGGTCGTGGTCAGGTCCGGGGTCCCGTCTCCCCAGCTCCACGTGTAGGACGTGGCCGTCAGAGTGATGGTGATGTCGCGGCCCAGCAGCGTGACGGTGTGGGTTTGCGTGGGATGCGTGGCGGCAACGAGTGTGGGGATGTACTTATTCGTGTAGGACACCCCTTCTGGCCGCTTGTGCAGGCCCGCGCCGTCGGCATGGATCGTCGTCGCTGCGTAGTACAGGATTTCGCGCGTGGTTGGAGCCTGCCCCGCGTTATTGCCATCCCCCTTCCGTGTAATGTGCGCACACACGAATGGCAAGGATTCGGTCCCATCCGGCAACTTCACTGTGTGCAGTGTATGGCCATCACATTTATCATCCTCCGCGTAGGCGTGCGCCTCTGCGCTTGCATCAGCAGAATTCGACAGACGGA
>CALBAF010000425.1 GCA_937926415.1 uncultured Actinomyces sp. | reverse complement strand
CCAAACGGCCACGCGCCCAATCCGCAAATACCGAACAGCACGTGCGATAAAGCTGCTCGTGCAGGTCGCCGTCGCCGCCCACGCGGATGGCCAGCAGAGTCTTCAGGGCATTGCCGTTGCGCGCGTACACATCGGCGAGGTGCCGAGCCACGGTTCGGGCCTCACCCTTCTCGCCGAACCACAGGCCTTCGAGCGCCGGGGTGATCTCATCAAGAAGGAAGGACACGACCTCGGCAAGCAGCGCATCCTTGTCGGTGTAGTGGTCGTAAAAAGTCGTGCGCGACACCATCGACGCGGCGCAGATGTCGGTGACACTGACGTGCGCATATGGCTTGGCCTGGCACGCCTTGAGGAGGCCCGAGCGGATTGCCCGACGCGTCTTCCGGATTCGAAGGTCGAGATTTTTCTCGGTTTCGCGCCCGTGCTTATCTGCGCTACGCAGGAACATGTCTCTCCGATCATTTTTCCACTATCAATAGGCTTATCCTACGCATAACGGTCGCACCGTCCGATATCTAACATTCTGTTCGTTATTGTGCGGTCCACCGCACGTAGACAGGCGATACAGTCGATGCATGTTCACCGAATATACCGGCAACCGCCAATTCGACCTGCAGCTCAACCGGACCTTCGCTCCGATACTCGACCGCGTCGGCATGGATACGATCGCGACCACCACGCTCCCCAACATTCGATCAACAAAACAGATCACGACACTCGCGCAGCGCCTCGCCGAGCGCTTCTCATCCGAGGGGGATGCGGATGCCGCGTGGCGCCTCTACGAGCTCGCGGCCTTCTACCTCGGGGCCGACGACCCCCATAAGCGAAGGTTCATCGACGCCATGTCCGCCTCCTTCGACGAGGCCCACAAAGGCCTCTCGCTCACCCGGCACGCGGTCCCCTATCGCGGCGGGGAACTCACCGCGATGCGTTGGGAGGCCGATTCGACGGGCCGCGCGCAGGCCCCCGAGGGCACACCGCGCACGCTCATCATGATGAACGGCTTCGACGGGTACGCCGAGGAGATCATCGACTTCGCGTCCCACTTCCCGACCCGCCCCTTCGACATCATCACCTTCGACGGTCCCGGCCAGGGGCACACGGCGGCAGCGGGCATGCCCC
>CALBAF010000424.1 GCA_937926415.1 uncultured Actinomyces sp. | reverse complement strand
GCTGTGTTCAACCCGCTAGTGGCCGACGCTCACGCGGCCATCGCCGAGGCCCAGGCAGCCCTGGCCAACAACGGCGATCCGCTCGCAGCCCTCGAGCACCTGCGCATGTCCGAGGCCACCCTGGACGCAGCGCTCGAGCCGCTGCGCACCAAGGAGGAGGCCTACGAAAAGGCTCGCACGGCCGCCGAGGCGCAGATTTCGCTGGCCGAATCCGCCGTCGCCCAGGCCCAGCGCTACGTGCAGGGCCGACGTGGAGCCATCGATCTGGAGCTGCGTTCGACCCTGAACAACGCGGAGTCCGCCCTGAGCACCGCCCGCCGGTCGCTCGAGGATGATCCCGAGGCCGCGTCGACGCACGCGATGAACGCACGCGCCCTCGCCGACGCCGTCATGGCGACCCCCATCCAGAACTTCGGCGGATCGTGGGGGCAGCCCACCACGGGCAACGGCTCCTACACGGGCTCGTCCCTGGGTGACTTCCTCCTGTGGTCGACGCTGTTCTCGAGTTCCGGTTCGCACCACCGAGACGACTTCGATCCCTTCCACAGCGGCTCCAGCTCGTCTGGATCCGGCTGGTCCTTCGCCTCGGGCGGCGGCTCCGACTGGGGCTCGAGCTCGAGCAGCGACGACTGGGGTTCGGGCGGCTGGTCCTTCGCATCCGGTAGCTTCTGAGCTATCGAGCAACTCAGCAGAGCTTTATCGCTTCACCGACGAGCAGGAGGCACCGTGTCACGGATCCGACGCCTGGGCTTCGCAGCCATCACGATGCTCGCGTTGGTGGTTGGTGGCGCCCCGGCGTACGCGACCGAGCCGCTCACCACGAGCGGACACGTCACTGATCCCGACGGCTTTCTGAGCGACGATGAGCGCGCCCAGCTTGAGAGTGATGCTGAATCGCTGCGCTCCACCTACGGCGTGATTATCGACGCAGTCGTTGTCCCTAATTTCTCCGACCAGAAACCGTCCGTTTGGTGCCGGGCCACCCTCGATAAATCACGGACTGCAGAAAAAGGCATCCTCTACGTCGTTTCCTACGAGGATGGCGCAGACGCCTATTGCGCAGATGCCCAATTCGCTCGAAACCTGACAACGGACCCGTCCCTCAAGCAGACCTTCGACGACGCCCTGGCGAACGCTCGAAACAACTACACGTCGGCCCCATTGACCAGCGACGCGGTGAGCGCCGGCATCAGCTCTTTTATCAGCGATATAGACACCGCCTCCTACATTCACGCGCACGTGCATCGCCACAACGTCGCGATGCAGCAAGGGAAGGACAGCAGAAACGAGGACGACAAAACCCGCATCGCCATCGTTGTCATCATCGCGGGCGGATTACTCGTCCTGACCCTTTTTCTGAAGCTGCGGGCCAAACTGCGCGAACAAGAGCAAGACGACGGACGCGACACGACATCCGCGGACATCACCCCTCTCGTCGACCCCGTGAGGCGAGAAGCCTTAAGGGTCGCCGCGGAAGCGCGGCGGCGCTTGTCGGAGGCCCAGGACCAGGTGCGTGCAGCCGAAGAAGACTGGAACTTCGCTCGCGCCCAGTTCGGCAGCGCCGCGGCTGACGAGTACGGACGTCGCCTCGAGGCGGCGAAGGCGGCTGTTACGCGCGGCCTCGACACACACAAACAGATCGAACAAACCCCTGACTCTCACGCCAAGCGACGCCTCGCCACAACAATCACGGAGGATCTCGACAAGAACCTTCCGCCCCTGCAGGATGCTCGCAAGGAGTTTGCCGCACAGCGCGAGAAGCGGTCATCGCTTCCCACGCAGCTTGCCGACGCTCGCGAACGTCTCGTCGAAGAGCTCGCCGATCTGGAGCGCTCGAAGGAAGAACTCTCCAGCATCGCGGGCCTCTACCCCGAGTCCATGCTCGCTTCCCTCCAGGACAATCCGCAGCGCGCGGAACAGCTGCTGGGGTCCGCTCGCGCGGCGTTGGAGACGGCCGGCGCGCATCTCGACACCGACGCCACCCGCGCAGCATCCGCGCTGGATACCGCCCAGCGCGCACTAACCATGGCCAATGCGCAGACGGATGCAGTCTTCTCCGCGAAGACCGATCTTGACGAGTTCCGGAAGAGGCTCACCGTTTCCATCGGATCCGTGTCCGCCGCCCTGTCGGACATAAAGCAGCACGATTCCTCCGACGCTTTCTCTCCCCTTCTGGACGAGGCCGAGGCCGCCATCACCAGGGGACAGCGCGCGCTAGTCAGCGACGAGGATCCCCTCGGTGCGCTCGAAAACCTTCGCGACGTGGAGCTCCGAATGGATGCGATCCTCGCTCCGCTCATGACTCAGAAATAAGTTAAGCGCAAGGCGAAAGATACCGCACAGCGCCATATTCGTGACGCTGATGCCGCCCTCACCTGGGCACGCAAGTACTTGAAGGACCACGAGGGTTCGGCACTGTTCGACGTGAACAAGCTGATGAGCGAAGCCAACCAGACAATGACCGAAGCGTGCGCAGCCACGACGAAGATCCCCTAGATGAATTTGTAAGAACCTTTCGCATTGAAAACGAACAGGATGTTAAAACTCAGCTGATTTCAGGGAATTACTTTTAGGTACTTTCTATGTCAGGATTTTAAAATGGGGTAAAAGCGAGACAATAACTAATGACTCCCATTTGGTTCTAAAATCTACGATACCTACGGAAGTTGATAGACGAATAATAGCCAAATTTAGTTTAGAAGAACCCCCAGTAAGGCACGGAATATTGTTTAGTACGTGTAACCCAGAAAGAAATAAAATGACTAGCTATAGCTAGAGTAAAAATGGTTGCAATACTCAACACTGTTATAGGATTAGAAG
>CALBAF010000423.1 GCA_937926415.1 uncultured Actinomyces sp. | reverse complement strand
AGGACGCGCCGCGCGCGAAGGTCGCCTCGCCGATCGCGGTGACGGGGACGGCCAGGTCGAGGGCGGTCTGCACCGTCCACTTGCCGGTGCCCTTCTGCGAGGCGGCGTCCACGATGAGGTCGACGAGGGGCTTGCCCGTCTCGGCGTCCACCTGACGCAGGACCTCGACGGTGATCTCCATGAGGTAGGAGTTGAGCTCGCCCTCGTTCCAGGCAGCGAAGATGTCCGCGATTTCGGCCGGCGTCGCACCCAGGCCCTCGCGCAGGAGGGTGTAGGCCTCGGCGATGACCTGCATGTCGGCGTACTCGATGCCGTTGTGCACCATCTTCACGAAATGGCCGGCGCCGTTCGCGCCAATGTACGTGCTGCAGGGGACGCCGTCGTAGGTGCCCGCGATGGCCTCGAACATGGGACCAATGCGATCGTACGAGGCCGGGGTGCCGCCGGGCATGATGGAGGGACCCCACAGGGCGCCCTCCTCGCCGCCGGAGACGCCCGCGCCCACGAAGTGCAGGCCGCGCTCGGCGGCCCACTTCTCGCGGCGGATCGTGTCGGTGAACAGGGAGTTACCGCAGTCGACGATGATGTCGCCCTCGTCCATGAGGTCGGCGAGCTGCTCCATGACGGCGTCCGTCGAGGGGCCGGCCTGGACCATCATGATGGCGACGCGGGGGGCGCGCAGGGACGCGACGAAGTCTTCCAGCGTGGACGCGGGAACGAAGGTCGCCTCGTCACCGTGCTGAGCCATGAGCTTCTCGGTGCGCGCCGGGGTCCTGTTGAAGACGGCGGTCGCGTAGCCGTTGCGGGCCAAGTTGCGGGCGAGGTTTGCGCCCATGACTCCCAGGCCGTACACGCCGATGTCGGCCGATGCCTTCTCGGGGGTAAACGTGCTCATGCGGTAACTCTCCTTACAGATAGTTGAATGATTCCCAGAGTACGACCGCATGACCGAGGGTGCACCATGCGCGACCGTGACGATGGTCGCCCGCGGGCGCTCGCGCCTACTCCTGGGCTTCGCGGGCGGCCTTCGCGGCGGCCTTGCGGGCCTTCTTTTCCGCGACCTTCGCCTCCCAGTGGGCCTGCTGGGCCTGGTACTCCTCGGCGAGGGCTCGAACGTCGTCCGATGCCCACCAGTCGAGAAGCGCCTGACGGGCTGCCTCCTCGCCCAGCGGTCCGCGCTCCATGCGCAGCTCCAGCAGGTAGTCGCGGGCGATCTTCACGGCGCGCGAGGGGCGCAGCCCGAGGATCTCCATGATCTGGTCGCCGTCGAGGTCGGGGCGGATTGCATCCAGCTCCTCCTGCTCGCGCAGGGCTGCGATGCGCGCCTCGAGGTCGTCGTAGGCGGACGACAGGAAGTTGGCCTTGCGGCGGTTGCGGGTCGTGCAGTCGGCGCGGGTGAGGCGGTGGAGGCGCTCGAGGAGCTCGCCCGCGTCAGCCACGTAGCGGCGCACCGCGGAGTCGGACCATGCGGCCTCGCCGTAGCCGTGGAAGCGCAGGTGCAGCGCGACCAGGGTGGAGACGGCCTCGATCGTCGCCTTGTCGAAGTGCAGGGCCTTCATGCGCTTGCGCGTCATCTTCGCGCCCACGATCTCGTGGTGATGGAAGGACACGGTGCCGTTCGGCTCGAAACGGCGGGTCGCCGGCTTGCCGACGTCGTGCATGAGGGCGGCGAAACGCAGGATGAAGTCGGGGGCGGGCACGGCGCCGTCTGGGCCGGTCTCCAGGTCCATCGCCTGCTCGACGACGGTGAGGGTGTGCTCGTAGACGTCCTTGTGGCGCTTGTGCTCGTCCACGGTGGACACGAGGCCGGCGACCTCGGGCAGGACGATGTCGGCCACGCCCGTGTGCACCATCAGCTCGATGCCGCGGCGCGGGTAAGGCGAGATGATGAGGCGCTCGAGCTCGGCGCGGATGCGCTCGGCGGAGACGATCTCCAGGCGCGAGGCCATGGTCTCCATCGCGTTCATGACGTCCATGTCGACGTCGAGGCCCAGCTGGGCGGAGAAGCGCGCGGCGCGCATGATGCGCAGCGGGTCGTCATCGAAGGACTGCTCGGCGGACACGGGGGTGCGCAGGTTGCCGTCCGCGAGGTCGGCCAGGCCACCGCACGGATCGACGAGGGCCATCTGCGGCAGGCGCATCGCCATCGCATTGACCGTGAAGTCCCGGCGCGTCAGGTCACCCTCGAGGGTGTCGCCGAAGGTCACCTCGGGCTTACGCGAGCCGATCTCGTACTCGTCGGTGCGGTAGGTCGTCACCTCGACGACCAGGTCGCCGCGGCGACCGCCAATCGTGCCGAACTCCTTGCCGATGTCCCAGGTCGCGTTGCCCCACTTCGCCAGGAGCTCCTCGGTGCGCTCGGGGCGCGCGGAGGTCGTCATATCGAAGTCGTGGGGAGTCACTCCCAGGAACGCGTCGCGCACGGGGCCGCCAACAAGCGCGAGCTCCTCCCCGGCCTCGTGAAAAATCGTGCCGAGTTCCATAATCGCGGGCGGGAGCGCCGCAAAGGTCCTCGTGGCGTTCGCCATGAGGGTAGGAATGTCCGTCGTTCCGGCGTTTTGCGCGGTCACGGGGCCGTTATTCGGGGAAGTTGACTGGGTACTCATCGCTCTTAAGCATGCCAGGAAAGCACCCTGGCCGACTACCGGGGGCCGCGTACCGGCTAAAGTGGAGTCATGCCTGCACGTCCAGTTGACCGCCGAGGCGGGGTGCCCCGACCCCCGCGTCGGTCCGCTTCTGTGCGCGCTGGCCGCTCTCACCTGCCAATTTCCGCGGAAACCAGCGCGGGCGGCATCGTCGTGGACGTGCGTGACGGAATTCCCTATGCGGCGTTGATCGCGCGACGCAATCGCGCGGGCCGTATCGAGTGGTGCCTGCCCAAGGGCCACCTCGAGGGTTCCGAGACCCCCCAGCAGGCCGCGCTGCGCGAGGTCGCCGAGGAAACCGGCATCCACGGGCGCATCATCCGCCACCTCGCATCGATCGACTACTGGTTCTCCGGCAACGACCGCCGCGTCCACAAGGTCGTCCACCACTACCTGATGGGGTATGAGTCCGGCACGATCTCCGTCGACGGGGATCCGGATCACGAGGCCGAGGAGGCCGCGTGGGTGCCGCTGCGCGACGTATCGCGCCAGCTGGCCTACCCTAACGAGCGCCGCATCGTGCGCATCGCCCTTGACCTGCTGTATCGGGATAGCCGTGACTAGGCGCGCGCTCACGGCTGGCGTCCTGTGCGCGGCGATGGCTCTTCCCTTCGGCCTCGGTCTGAACGAGGCCGGGGCCGCCCCGCTGCCCGCCGCGACGTCTCAGTCGGACGCGTCGCGTCCCGCCGTCATGGGAACGGTTCCCGTAGATTCGGGTCTGTCTGTCTCGATTAACTCACTGTCGCCGCGAATCATTACAAATGAGAATGAACTCATTATTTCTGGCACGGTTCGTAATGATTCGCCGACGACGCTCGCGAATATTTCCCTCGAGGTGTTCGTCGCCAACGAGACACCCATTTCTGTCCCCGCGCTGACGACAGCGCTCACCGACGACGAGCCGGACGCCACGCACGTAGCCTCTTCTTCGCTCACCGACGTTGCTCGAGGAGCCACGACGTCCTTCGAGATCCGTATCCCCACGTCCTCGCTGCCTCTCACCGACGACGAGGAGTGGGGTCCGCGCGTCACAACCGTGACAGCAACGTCGGGCGAATACTCGGGTAAGGACCGCTCGATCATCGTGTGGGACTCGGGCGCGCAGGTCTCCCCATCACGCGTGAGCGCCGTGATCCCCTGGACCTCAACGAGCGCCACTCAGGACCAAGGCGAACGCTCTGCGGTCCTCAGCCTCGCCTCTGCGAGCGGCATCACCCTTGCCGTCGACCCGCTGCTGATCCCTCGCGGCCCGCAGCCCACGGCCACGCCGACACCCTCCCCATCCCCCTCGGCATCCCCCTCGGCATCCCCCTCGTCCAACGCGGGCCAATCCGGATCTGACCCCGCCCAGTCCGACCAGTCCGACGCGGAATCCGGCCAATCCGGAGCGCCCACG
>CALBAF010000422.1 GCA_937926415.1 uncultured Actinomyces sp. | reverse complement strand
CATCAAACGCAAAATTTTCTCTCTTCGGTCTGCCCTTGTTGTGTAGAGCTTATGCACATCGAGTGGCTCACCAATAATATCCTCTACGGTCATTCTTGGATTGAGTGAGGAATAGGGATCTTGAAATACCATCTGCATATCCTTGCGCGCCTGCATCAGCGTATGGTGCGAACAACCGGCAAGCTCCATCCCCTTGAACCGAATGGAACCCGATGTCGGCGTATACAGCTGCGCAATGGCGCGCGCTGCGGTGGACTTCCCGCAGCCGGACTCTCCCACCAGGCCCATGGTCTCACCCGGACGCACGGAGAAGGAGACGCCATCGACGATGTTGACCTCACCGTGCTGCTCGGGGAAGGCGATCGTGAGGTTCTTGACCTCCAGGACCGGCTCCTCACCGGTGTCCTCGTAGACCAGGCGGTCTCGCCGGGCGAGCTCGGCCACCCGCAGGGAGCTGAGCCGCTCGGACAGGGGAACGTCCTCTGTCGCGGGAGTGACGACGCCGGTCAGAGAGCTCAGCCCGTTGTCGGCGTCATCCCCGTCGGCGACGGAGGCGTTGGCGACCACCGCCTCAGCGGCGTCGTCCCAGGCGTTCAGGGTCTCCTGAGCCTCCATGGCCTCCTCATCGGCCTGAACATCGGGCTTGGCCTTGATGCGCGGCGAGGCCATCGCATCGGTCAGTCCCTCGGACAGGACGTTGAGGCACAGGGTGGTGATGAGGATGAGCAGGCCGGGGAAGAAGGTCGGCCACCAGTGGCCCGACAGGAGCAGCTCCTTGCCCTCGGAGAGCATGTTGCCCCAGGTCGGGGTGTTGACGGACTTGATGCCCGCACCGATGAAGGACAGCGAGGCCTCGAAGACGATCGCGTCGGCCACCAGGACGGTTGCGAAGACCATGATCGGGGCGATGCAGTTGCGGGCCACGTGCTTGAGCAGGATCCACGGCACCGGGGCCCCCATCACCTTGGAGGCGGCCACATAGTCCTCCCCGAACTGGGAGATGATGTTGGCACGCACCACGCGGGTGAGCTGGGGAATGTAGAGGAACCCGATGGTGATGATGATGACCGGCAGGGAGTTACCGAATACCGCCACGAAGACGGCAGCCAGGGCGATGCCGGGGAAAGACATGATGATGTCGAGGATGCGCATCACCACTTCGGAAACCCATTTATTCGAAACCGCCGCGATGGAACCCAAAATAGCGGCGCAAGCCAGGGCGAAGAGAGTGGCGCAGATACCGATGATGAGTGAGATGCGCGAACCGTAGATGATGCGTGAATATACATCGCGACC
>CALBAF010000421.1 GCA_937926415.1 uncultured Actinomyces sp. | reverse complement strand
GACAGACCGTCGGCGAACAGGGCGCGGCCGGTGATGTCGTCGAGGACCTCCCCGGTCATGGCCGAGACGGACTTGACGTGGCCGATGTTCTCAGCGATCAGGACGAGCACCACGGGGATGAACAGGCCCAGGTAGCGCACATCGAAGGCCGGGGCGTGGAAGTCGGGAAGCCCCAGAACGGGGGCCTTGGCGACGGCGTCGAAGTTGACCTCTCCGCGCAGCACCGCGGTGGCGTAGCCGATGAGCACGCCGATGAGGATCGCCAGGCGCCCGATGATGCCCTTGAACAGCACCGTGATGACCAGGATCGAGACGATCGTGACGACCGCAGTCACGGGGCCCTTCGTGACATTCCCCCAGGCTGCGGGGGCCAGGTTGAAGCCGATGAGGGAGACGATCGCACCGGTGACGATCGGCGGCATGAGACGGTCGATCCAGGCCGAGCCGACCAGGTGGACGACGACGCCCACCACCAGCAGGCACAGTCCCACTGAGATGATCCCGCCCTGCGCCAGGGCCGCCTTGTGGGGGTCAAGGGCGGCGCCGCTGTCTCGCGTATAAGCGGTCACCGCCCCGATGGGGGCGAGGAGGGCGAAGGAGGAGCCCAGGTAGCTGGGCAGACGACCGGAGGTGATGCCCAGGAACAGCAGGGTGCCCACGCCGGTGAAGAACAGCGTCGTCGCCGGGTCGAAGCCGGTCAGCAGCGGCACCAGGAAGGTGGCGCCGAACATGGCGACGACGTGCTGGACACCGATGCCGATGGTTCGCGGCCAGGTGAGACGCTCACCGGGGGCGACGACCTCGCCCGGAGCGATGGACCGGACATCGCCGTGCAGACGCCAGCCACGAGAGGGAGAAGAGGACACGAGTGATCTCCTGCCTAAGCAACGAGGGGATTGACTGTGTCCCGTGGGGGAATCCCCTCGCGGGAGACCCGCGGGACGCTTGGCAGGACCCGGCAGAGCCTGCCGGGACTTCAGCATAGCCCCTGCTCGGGAGGTGCGCGGACCGGGCTTCTCACAGGCCCCGACGGGCACCGCGGGCACC
>CALBAF010000420.1 GCA_937926415.1 uncultured Actinomyces sp. | reverse complement strand
GCAGGAGGCCACGGCCTCGTCGAGTGGACGAGGCCGTGGCCCCTGCGAGTGCAGACGTGACGTCAGCGGTCATTGCTGTTTCGGCGCAGGAGTGGGAGTCGCGCCGCGCTGAGGCGTTGTTGCGCCGATGTTTGCGTTCGACACGGCCTCGATGGGAGTGCCCGCCAGCGCCTGCGTCATGTAGGGCGCCCAGATGTTCTGGCCGACGTAGGTCTCACCGAAGATCTCGCTGTGGTACACGCCGTTGATAACAACGCCGGATACTTCCTGCGAGGAGTTGTCGCCGTGGCCCACCCACGCGGCGGTGGCAAGCGAGGGGGTGAAGCCCGTCAGCCACGTGTTCGCGTGTCCGTCGGTCGTGCCCGACTTCGCGGCGAAGGGGCGGCCGTCGCCCAGACGGGTCAACGTGTAGTACTGGCCGGCCGAGGCCGTCAGGAGAGCCGCCGTCTTGTTTGCGAGGTCAGGGGAGATGACCTCCTTGCAGTCCGCCGCAAACTCCTTGAGAACGTTCTCGTCGCGGTCGGTCACGGACTCGATGGACTGGGGCTTGCACTGCTGGCCGGAGTTCGCGATCGTGGCAAACACGGAGGCCATCTGCAGCGGGGAACCCGACACGGAGCCGAGGATGTTGGCGGGGAAGGGGGCGGGAACCTCGCCGTCCTCCGTGATGCCCATGTCGTAGGCGGTCTCGAAGATCGAGCAGAAGTCCACGCGCGACGCCATGTTGACGAACGCCTGGTTGACCGACTGGCCGGTCGCGCGCACGACATTCATCGTGCCGGTCTTACCCGCGAGGTCGTTGACCTGATAACCCTCGGTGGTGATGGGGCGGCCGTCGCACTTGAAGGAGCCGTTCGGGTAGAAGGTGTTGGCCGAACCCACGGTCTCGTAGGCCGAGTGTCCCTCCTTGAACCACTGCAGGAGCACGAACACCTTGAAGGTCGAACCCACCTGGAAGTTACCGTCGGCCGAGTAGTTCGACATGGTCTGACCGCTCTCGATGCCGTAGGTCGTGTTCTGGGCCATCGCGAGCACCTTGCCGGTGCGCGGATCCAGCGATACGAGCGCGTCGTTCAGGCCGGAGGCGTCGCCCACGGGAATCGCGTTCGTCAGGGAGGCGTAGGCCGCGTCCTGCTTCGCGGTGTCCAGCGTCGTGCGAATCGTGATGCCCTGGGTCTTGAGCAGGCGCTCGCGCTCGATGCGCGTCGCACCGAATGTCGGGTCCTCCAGGAACTGGGCCAGCACGTAGTCGCAGAAGTACGCCTTGGAGGAGTCGGCGCCCGAGCAGCCCTCCGAGGACACCGTCGGGTGCAGCATCGAATCGACCGACGTCGCGATGCCCTCGTCGTACTCTTCCTGCGTGATGACGCCCTGGTCAAGCATCGTTGCCAGGACCGTGTCGCGGCGTTCCTGGGCGGCTTCCGGGTGGGTCAGCGGATCGTACTGGACGGGGGACTGGACGAGGCCGGCGAGGAGTGCAGCCTCCAGGTAGTTCAGCTCCGACGCGGACTTGGAGAAGTATCGCTGCGAGGCGGCCTCGACACCGTAGGTGATGGGGCCGAAGGGGGCGATGTTGAGGTAACCCGTCAGGATTTCTTCCTTCGATTGGGTCTTCTCCAATGCCAGCGCGTACTTGATTTCGCGCAGCTTACGCTCAGTGGTCTGCTCGGTCGCCGCGCTCACCTGCTCGGCGTCGCCCTCGAGGTAGCCGCGCTCTGCCAGCGAGTTACGCACGTACTGCTGGGTGATCGTCGAAGCGCCCTGGCGGCCGCTGTCGCCCAGGTTCGTCACGAGCGCACGAGCGATACCCGTGGCATCGACGCCGTTGTGCTCGTAGAAGCGCTTATCTTCGATCGCGACGATCGCCTTCTTCATAACGTCGGCAATGTTGGCGCTGGGCACCACGATGCGCTGCTTGTCGTAGAAGTGCGCGATCACGCCGCCGGAAGAATCGAGGAGCTGCGACTCCTCGGCCGGGGCCACGGTCTGCAGGTCACCGGGCAGCTCGTTGAAGACGGAGGGGACCGACTTCGCCACCAGCGCGGTGGGGCCTGCGACGGGGACGAGCATGCCGGCCGTGACGACGCCCATGAGCGAGGACACGCTCAGGAACGCCAGCAGCAGCGCGAGCAGCTGGGCCGGTCGGACAGCGCGAGAGTGAGAGTGCGACATATTCCTAGCTTACGTGTCGGCCCGCTCATCTGGCGTTTGGCGACGCGTGAGAATTGCCTGATGAATCACCTTGAGATGCCTTCGACAGTGGTCGCAGCGTTTGCACCCACACCCGTATGTGTGTATGGTCACAGGCAGGGCTCGGAATACAGTGAAGTGGAGTTCCACGATGTCAACGCAAGGCGACGACCAGAGCTGGGTCGCCCGCGCGCTCTGCGCGTCCATCGAACCGGACGTGCTGTTCGTGCAGGGTGCCTCCCAGCGTCAGGTCCGTATGCGCTGCTACGAATGCGAGGTTCGCCTCGAATGTCTCGCCGACGCTCTCGAATCCGAGGCGAACTACGGCGTGTGGGGCGGCCTGACGGAACGTGAACGTCGAGCGATTCTGCGCCACTATCCCCATGCAGACAACTGGCTGGAGTGGCTGCGTACCTCCGACGAAGCGCTGGCCCGCGAGCTCCGCAGCCCCCACGTCCCGAAGGTCCTGTCCTTCGTGCGCCCTCAGTTGGCTGGCGGGTAGGATAGAGCCATGACTAAATGGGAATACTCCACGATTCCGCTGCTCACGCATGCGACGAAAGCAATCCTCGACCAGTGGGGCGCCGACGGGTGGGAACTCGTCCAGGTGATCCCCGGCCCCACGGGGTCCGAAAACCTGGTGGCCTACCTCAAGCGTCCGATTGAGGAAGCGCCCGCCGTTCAGAACTGACGCGCAGCAGCTCTGCGCACCAACGAGGCCGTGGCTGGCACGTGCGTTCCCCGCACGAAGGCCACGGCCTCGTTTGCGTTGCGAGATAAATAGGTTGGGCCCGACACCTCACGGTGTCGGGCCCAACCCTGTGTAGGCTGTGGTCAGCGAGCGCGACGCGCCAGGCGATCGACGTCGAGGAGGGTCACGGCGCGACCTTCCAGACGGATCCAGCCACGCGACACGAAGTCGGCCAGAGACTTGTTGACGGTCTCACGGGAGGCGCCGACCAGCTGGGCGAGCTCTTCCTGCGTGAGGTCGTGGGGGACGTGGACGCCCTTGTCGGTCGCGGTGCCGAAGCGGTCCGCAAGGTCCAGGAGGGCCTTGGCGACGCGGCCGGGAACGTCGGAGAACACGAGATCCGAGAGGGACTCGTTGGTGCGGCGCAGGCGCTGCGCGAGGGCGCGCAGCATGTGCTTGGCCAGGGTGGGGTTGGTGTCGAGCACGTGCATGAGATCCTCGTGCTCGAGGTAGAGGAGGGACGCCGGGGAAACGGCGGTTGCGGTGGTCGAGCGCGGGCCCGGATCGAAGAGCGTGAGCTCACCGATGATCTCTCCGGGGCCCAGGACTGCGAGCAGAGACTCGCGGCCGTCGCTGGACGTGTGGCCGAGCTTCACCTTGCCCTCGGTCACGATGTACAGGCGATCGCCGAGATCGCCTTCGTCGAAGAGAGTCTCTCCGCGACGCAGGGTCGTATGACCCATCTTCTGCTGGAGGGACACCTGCTGTGCATCATCAAGGCCACCGAACAGCGGCACCTGGCTGATGAAGTTTCCGTCACCGATCATGGTGCGGAGCTCCTTCCGCTCGTGCCCGATTGCTCGGGCGTTTCGATATGGATTGCGCAGTGGATCCCATACGTAATACCACTCACGAGGAGGTACCGCGCATCACACCATTATGCCCTATCTATCAGGTGAAATGGGCTTCATTTCGCGTTTTGTGTGACCTGTCTAATGAAAAATGCGCTACTTTGCGTGCGTACCGACGTGCTCTGACAGAGCGTCGGCCACTGCCTGCGGTGCTTCTTCGGGGAGGAAGTGTCCCGCCTCGCGGATGACGATCTGCGTCAGCGGCGCATCCACGAACTGGGCATCCGCGGCGTGATCCAGCGCCGACCACGCCCCGTCGTCGCGCCCCACCAGGGACAGGACGGGCACGCGCAACGGCTCGGAGAGGATGCGTCGCTCCTCGCGCGAGATCTTGCGTGCGGCGCTCAGGCTGCGTAGCGCGGTGT
>CALBAF010000419.1 GCA_937926415.1 uncultured Actinomyces sp. | reverse complement strand
GCTGCCGTCTCGACCGGCATCGTCGAGCCCGACGCGGCTCCGGCTCCCGTCGTCATCGACTTGCCCGCACGCGCCGAGGTGAGTGCACCTGTGGCTCCGACCAAGTCGACCGATGACATCGCGCTTCCCGAGGCGAGCGATCAGCCTCGCGTCAAGCGCCGTCGTCGCGCCGCATCGACCGGCATCGTCGACGCCGGTTAATGATCCAAGCGCCGGGGGAGGGGCGATCATCCCTCCCCCGAGCGCAGGGTGTGGAATCGCACAGCAGTTCACGCCCGCCCGTGACCGTGCCGGCTTGCAATCCGGCGTGCGAATCGGCTAAATTTGATCGTCGGCGCAACAAGCGCCAACGGAATCATGACAATGAGACAAGTCCTCGGCAGTTTCGAGGCGCGATTCCGGTTACGAATACGAGAAGAGATGAGCTCCAACGTGGTCTACGCGATCGTCAAGGCTGGCGGCCGGCAGGAAAAGGTGTCCGTCGGTGACGTCGTCGTCGTCGACAAGCTGGCAGAAGAAATCGGTTCGAGCATCGAGCTCCAGCCGCTGATGCTGGTGGATGGCGACGCCATCACCGTTGACGCAGCCAAGCTGGGCAAGGTTTCCGTCAAGGCTGAGGTTGTTGACTCGGCCAAGGGCCCCAAGATTTCCATCATTAAGTACAAGAACAAGTCGGGCTACCGCAAGCGCCAGGGACACCGTCAGAAGATGTCGGTCGTCAAGATCACCGAGATCGCCTGAACCCGACGTTCCCACGAGCAGAAAGTAGCAACTGATGGCACATAAGAAGGGCCTTGGTTCCTCCCGTAACGGTCGCGACTCGAACGCGCAGCGCCTCGGCGTGAAGCGCTACGGCGGCCAGCTGGTCAACGCTGGTGAGATCCTCGTTCGTCAGCGCGGCACCCACTTCCACCCTGGCGACGGCGTTGGCCGTGGCAAGGATGACACCCTGTTCGCCCTGCGCGCCGGTGCGGTCGAGTTCGGCCGCAAGCGCGATCGCAAGGTCGTCAGCGTTTCGCCGGTCTCTGCCTGAGACCGCGCGCATGAAGGGCGTCCGGCGTTGCCGGGCGCCCTTTTCAACATTCATTTTCAGTCGTCAGGAGCAACAGTGGCAGACTTCGTGGATCGCGTGACTCTGCACGCGATGGGTGGTAACGGCGGTAACGGCGTTGCCTCGATTAAGCGTGAAAAGTTCAAGCCGCTGGCCGGCCCTGACGGCGGAGACGGCGGCAATGGCGGCTCGGTCATCCTCGAGGTGAGCGAGCAGGAGACGACGCTGCTGAACTACCACCGCAGCCCGCATCGCCGTGCGGACAACGGAACGCCCGGCATGGGTGACTTCCGTCAGGGAAAGACCGGCGCGGATATCATCCTGCCGGTTCCGGAGGGCACGGTCGTCAAGTCCATGTCGGGTGAGCTGCTCGCGGACCTGACGGGCGCGGGTGCCCGCTACGTGGTCGCCGAGGGTGGCCGCGGTGGCCTGGGTAACGCCGCTCTGGCGTCGAAGGCCCGCAAGGCGCCCGGTTTCGCCCTGCTGGGCGAGCCCGGCGAGGAGCGCGACGTCATTCTCGAGCTGAAGTCCGTCGCGGACGTGGCTCTCGTCGGCTTCCCGTCGGCGGGGAAGTCCTCGCTGATCGCCGCCCTGAGCTCGGCGCGCCCGAAGATCGCCGATTACCCCTTCACGACGCTGGTCCCGAACCTGGGCGTCGTCTCTGCAGGCGACACGCGCTACACGGTCGCGGACGTTCCCGGCCTGATCCCCGGTGCCTCCCAGGGCCGAGGCCTCGGCCTGGACTTCCTGCGCCACATCGAGCGCTGCGCCGTCATCGTGCACGTGCTCGACACAGCAGCCTTCGAGACCGATCGCGAGCCGGTTGAGGACTTGCGCATCATCGAAGCCGAGCTCGAGGCCTACCAGGGGGACCTGACGCAGGTCGAAGGCTACGTGCCGATTATGGAGCGCCCCCGTGTCATCGTTCTTAACAAGATCGATATTCCCGACGGCCGCGACCTTGCCGAGATTACGCGCCCGGACCTCGAGTCCTTTGGGTGGCCCGTGCTCGAGGTGTCCGCCGTGTCCCACGAGGGACTGAAGGAGCTGTCCTTCGCCCTGGCAGGCATCGTCGAGGAGGAGCGCGCGAAGCGTCCCGCTCTCGAGGCTGCCCGTCCCGTCATCCGTCCGAAGGCTGTCGGTCGCAGCGTGGAGATCACGGTGCGCAAGACCCGCAAGGACGGCGAGGACGTGTTCCAGGTGCGCGGTGACAAGCCGGAGCGCTGGGTGCGCCAGACCGACTTCGCCAACGACGAGGCCGTGGGTTACCTCGCGGATCGCCTCAACGCCGCTGGCGTCGAAGACGCCCTGATGAAGGCTGGCGCGGTCGCCGGCGACACCGTCGTGATCGGTGACTTGGACGGCGGCGTCGTCTTCGACTGGGAGCCGACCCTCACGACCGGTCCCGAGCTGCTGGGCTCGCGTGGCACGGACCTGCGCCTGGATCAGAACGCGCGTCCGAGCCGCAAGGAGCGCCGCGAGGTGTACCACCAGGTCATGGATGCCAAGACCGCCGCACGTGACGAGCTGTGGACGGAGCGCCAGGCCGGCCACTGGACCGACGCCTCGGATCAGTCATGAGCGGAGTGGCTGCGGCTTCTCGCATCGTCGTCAAGATCGGCTCCTCGTCGCTGACGCGCGAGGACGGCGGTCTGGACCTGAATCGTATCGACTCGGTGGCTCGCCTCGTCGCACGCTGGCGAGGAGCGGACCGCGAGGTCGTTATCGTGTCGTCCGGCGCCGTAGCAGCGGGACTTGATCCGCTCGGCTTCACCTCGAAGCCGAAGGACCTGCCGAGCGTGCAGGCCGCTGCCGCGATGGGCCAGGGCCTCCTCATGGCGCGCTGGACAGCCGCCTTCCAGGCGCATCACCTTGACGCCGCCCAGGTGCTGCTGACCACCGACGACGTCATGCGCCGCGACCACTACACGAACGTGCGCGCCTCCCTGACGCGCCTCCTCGGCCTCGGCGTCGTTCCGATTCTCAACGAAAACGATGCGGTGACGACCCGAGAGCTGCGCTTCGGCGACAACGATCGCCTCGCCGCACTCATCGCCCAGATGATTAAGGCCGACGCCCTCGTGCTGCTCACGGATGTGGACGGCCTCTACACCGCTCCTCCGGACCATCCTGGTTCTGAGCTGATCGAGCGTGTTGAAAGCGCCGACGACCTCATGAGCGTACTTGTGACCGGCGCGGGCTCTCGCGTGGGCACGGGAGGCATGGCGACGAAGGTGCAGGCCGCGATGCTGGCGACCACCAGCGGCATCGGCGTGCAGCTCGCCTGCGCGGACGCCCTCGAAGCCGTCTTGGCGGGCAAAAACGTCGGCACGTGGTTCGAGCCCTCGCAGGAGCGGCCCGCGTCGCGCCGCCTGTGGATCGCGCACGTGGCCCCTTCGCGCGGCGAGATCATCGTTGACGAGGGTGCAGCACAGGCGATCACGGTCGGTAAGAAGTCGCTGCTGGTCGCCGGCGTACGTTCCGTACTCGGCCACTTTGAGGCTGGCGACGTCGTCGACGTGGCATCCCCGACGGGTCTGGTCGCACGCGGCGTGTCGGGATATGACTCTGACACGCTGGCCGAGATCGCCGGATCTGGCACCGCGGAACTGCAAGCCGCGGGTCATGAGCATCCCAGGCCGGCAATCCACCGCGACGACCTGGCGGTGTTGGGCGACGCATTTTCTGCGCTGAGCGCTGACTGACGCGGCTTGACAGGCTCTCGTGTGCCATGATGGCCCGGTGGATACTGCTGCAGATATTTCCCAGGTGACGGATGCTGCTCGCGCTGCGGCGCGAGTGCTCGCGAACGCGACGACCCAGGCAAAGAACCGCGGTCTCGAGGCGATTGCGGCTGCGCTCATTGAACGCAGTGACCAGATCCTGGCCGCAAACGCCGAAGATGTCGCCCGCGGCCGCGCGGAGCAGATGAGCGAGGGCCTGCTGGATCGCCTCGCTCTGACCCCCGATCGTATTCGTGGAATCGCCGAGGCCGTCCGCGAGATCGCGGGTCTGCCCGACCCGATCGGTCAGGTCGTGCGCGGAATGCGCACTGATATTGGCCTGCGCGTGACGCAGGAGCGCGTGCCCCTGGGCGTTATCGGCATCATCTACGAGGCACGCCCCAACGTAACGATTGATGCCGCCTCCCTTGCCCTGAAGGCAGGAAACGCGGTCGTGCTGCGCGGTGGAAGCGCCGCGCAGTCCTCGAATCGCGTCCTCATTGAGGTGTGTCGTGATGCGCTGACCTCCGTCGGCCTGCCCGCTGATGCGATCACCACGGTGGATCCGTGGGGCCGCGCGGGTGCCCGAGCGATGATGCGTGCGCGCGGAGCGATCGATGCGCTGATTCCGCGCGGGGGAGCGGGGCTCATCAACGCCGTCGTCGAAGAGTCGCGGGTTCCGGTTATCGAGACGGGCACGGGTAACTGCCACGTGTACGTGGATGCCTCCGCTGACCTGGAGGCCGCCGAGGCCATCATCATGAACGCGAAGACGCAGCGCGTGGGCGTGTGCAACGCTGCGGAGACTCTGCTTGTGCACGTCGACGTCGCCCAGCGCTTCCTCGTCGCCGCCGTCACCCGTCTGACGACGGCGGGCGTGACGATCCACGCGGACGAGGCCACCAGGGCTGTCGTCGACGGCCAGCCCTCGATCGATGCGGAGATGATCGTCGACGCGACCGAGGCCGATTGGGAGACTGAGTACCTGTCGATGGACCTGGCTGTGCGCGTCGTCGCCGACGTTGACGAGGCGATTGAGCATATTCGCTGCTATTCCTCAGGGCATACGGAGGGCATCGTCGCATCCGACGTGGCCGTCGTGCGCGCGTTCCGATCGGGCATCGATGCTGCTGCTATTGCCGTGAACGCCTCGACGCGTTTCACGGACGGCGGCCAGCTGGGCCTGGGCGCCGAGGTTGGTATCTCGACGCAGAAGCTGCACGCGCGCGGCCCGATGGGCCTCGCGGAGCTCACGACGACCACGTGGATCTACGAGGGTGAAGGAACGATCCGCCCGTGAGCGAGCAGAACAACCACGCGGTGCCATCCTCGGAAGAGACCGCGATCGAAAAGACCACTGAGGCCACGGCGGGGGCGACCGCAGCCCCGGCCTCGCCCCAGCATCCACCGC
>CALBAF010000418.1 GCA_937926415.1 uncultured Actinomyces sp. | reverse complement strand
CGGGAGTCTGGGACTCCGCGCGGAAGTGGCCGCCACACGACTCTTCGCGGTGCAGGGCGTCGATGCACATGAGCTCGCCCAGCTCCATGAAGTCGGCGACGCGGCCAGCCTTTTCGAGGGACTGGTTGAGTTCACCGATCGACTTGCCGGGAACGCGAACGTTCTTCCAGTAGTCGGCGCGCAGCTCGCGGATCATACCGATGGCCTTCTTGAGGCCTTCCTCGGTGCGCTCCATGCCGCAGTACTCCCACATGATCTTGCCCAGCTCCTTGTGGAACGAGTCCACGGAGCGGGTGCCGTTGATCGACATGAGGGTGTCGATACGGCCCTGAGCCGACTCGAGGGCTTCCTTCACGGAAGGCGAGTTCTCGTCCAGCTTGGGCAGGTGGAAGCAGTGCGCCAGGTAGTCGTTGATCGTGTTGGGCAGGACGAAGTAGCCGTCCGACAGGCCCTGCATGAGCGCCGAGGCACCCAGGCGGTTCGCGCCGTGGTCGGAGAAGTTCGCCTCGCCGGCCACGTACAGACCGGGCAGGTTCGACTCGAGGTCGTAGTCAACCCACAGGCCACCCATGGTGTAGTGGACGGCCGGGTAGATGCGCATCGGCACCTCGTAGGGGTTGTCGCCCGTGATGCGCTCGTACATGTCGAAGAGGTTGCCGTACTTGGCGGACACGGCGGCCAGGCCCATACGGTTGATCGCGTCGGAGAAGTCGAGGTAGACGCCGCGGGCGACACCGTCGATCTTCGGGCCGACGCCGCGGCCCTCGTCGCACATGTTCTTGGCCTGACGCGACGCGATGTCGCGGGGCACGAGGTTACCGAAGGAGGGGTAGATGCGCTCCAGGTAGTAGTCGCGATCCTCTTCGGGGATGTCGCGCGGATCCTTCTCGCAGTCCTCGGCGCGCTTGGGAACCCAGATGCGGCCGTCGTTACGCAGCGACTCCGACATGAGGGTCAGCTTCGACTGCTGGTCGCCGTGCTGGGGGATGCACGTGGGGTGGATCTGCGTGAAGCAGGGGTTGCCGAAGTAGGCGCCCTTGCGGTACGCACGCCAGATGGCGGTCGCGTTGCAGCCCATCGCGTTGGTGGACAGGAAGAACACGTTGCCGTAGCCGCCGGTGGCCAGGACGACCGCGTCGGCGACGAAGGTCTCGAGCTTGCCGGTGGACATGTCGCGGGCGATGATGCCGCGCGCCTTGCCCTCGTCGACGATGAGCTCGACCATCTCGTGGCGGGCGTATTCCTTGACGGTGCCGGCCGCGACCTGACGCTCGAGCGCCTGGTAGGCGCCGATCAGGAGCTGCTGGCCCGTCTGGCCACGCGCGTAGAACGTACGGGACACCTGCACGCCACCGAAGGAGCGGTTGTCGAGGAGGCCGCCGTACTCGCGAGCGAAGGGGACGCCCTGCGCGACGCACTGGTCGATGATGTTGGCGCTGACCTCGGCGAGGCGGTAGACGTTGTCCTCACGGGCGCGGTAGTCGCCGCCCTTGACCGTGTCGTAGAAGAGACGGTAGACGGAGTCGTTGTCGTTGCGGTAGTTCTTCGCGGCGTTGATACCACCCTGCGCGGCGATGGAGTGCGCGCGGCGGGCGGAGTCCTGGTAGAAGAAGCAGTCGACGTTGTAGCCCATTTCGCCGAGCGAGGCGGCGGCAGCGCCGCCCGCGAGGCCGGAGCCGACGATAATGACGCGCAGCTTACGGCGGTTGGCGGGGTTGACCAGCGCGGCACTGAACTTACGCTGTTCCCAGCGCTGCGCGATCGGGACGTCGTGGGGAGCCTTCGTGTCAGCGATCTTCTCGCCTTCACGGTAGAGGCCGTGGATGAGTGTATCGGTCATGATTGCGTGCCCTTCCTCAGTGGATCAAGCCGGTGACGATGGCGACGGGCGGGGCCATGAACATCACGAAGATGACCAGACCGACCAGGCCCGAGAGGAGAACCAGCGGCTTGCGGGTCGCGGAACGCACCCAACCGAGCGACTGGAACATGGACCAGAAGCCGTGGGAGACGTGGATGCAGGCGCAGCCGACGAACACGGCGTAGAGGATCACCAGGACCGGCGACTGGAAGGAGGCGACCATGCGGGCGTAGGGCGTGGTGACGTCAGCGCCGAAGTTCGCGACCTTCGCGGGCAGGCTCACGGTGGTGAAGTGAGCGATGTGGAAGATCAGGATCAGCAGGATGAGGACACCGCTCATACGCATGGTGCGAGCCGCGTAGGAGTCCGAGACGGACTTCTTGACGACGTAGCGGGTGGAGCGAGCGCGACGCGAACGCTTCCAGGTGTAGGCGGCGGCCCACAGGTGGATCACGAGCATCAGCATCATGGCGGCGCGGAACACCCAGATGAATCCGCCGTGCGGGAAGATCGGCACGAAAGCCTCTTCATGCAGCCAGTGCGCGTAGTCGTTGTAGACCTCCGCGCCCAGGAACATCTTGAGGTTGCCGTAGGAGTGGAACAGCAAGAAGAAAACGAAAACGAAGCCCGAGACGGCCATCAGCTGCTTAATAAAGACGCTGGTGGTCCACGCGCGGCGCTTCTTCGTTGCGACATTTTGAGTGGCCATGGAATGAGCATATCGACGCTTTTCGTCCGCTTCGTAGGACCATGGCACGAGGCCGCCCGCAAAGGATCTCGACACGGTGTCATTTTCGGCCATTTTCCGCGGTTATGTCAGGCAGCTTGACCCGCTGTCGCAAGGAAAACACGTGGGACCATTGACCCCGCAACAGGGGTGCAAAAGACACGAATTTTGATACACCTACCATACCTATTTAGTGGCGGTCGTCGCATCGCGTCAGATCAGGGGCGCTCTCATCTCGACGGCCTCTTCGACGGGGTTGCGGAAGTAGCGCGGACGGCGCCCGATTTCGACGAAGCCTCGGGACTCGTACAGGCCGATGGCACCCTTGTTGGAGGGGCGCACGTCGAGGAAAATCTCGCGTGCTCCAGCCTCGCGCGACCACTCCAGGAGGGCGTCCAGGATGGCCGCGCCGATGCCTCGTCCGCGCGCGTGGGCGCGCACGCCGATGGTCATGACATCGGCCTGGTCTCCGCCGACCTTGGCGCCGCCGTATCCGACGACGTCGCCGGACTCATCCGTGGCGATCCAGTACCGCGAGGCCGGGGAGGCGAGTTCCTCGGCGATCATGTAGGGGGTCCAGGGGTCCTCGGCGAACACCTCGGCCTCGAGGGCAGCGAAGAGTTCGAGGTCGCCCGGTCCGGCGACGCGCAGCGTAGCGGTCACAGGCGCGCGGTGGGCTGGCCCTGGATGTCGGGGCGACGCAGGTACAGAGGATCGGTGCGCAGACGATCCTCCTCGCCGCGCGACAGGCGCGTAGCGACGATGCGGCTCATGACGGC
>CALBAF010000417.1 GCA_937926415.1 uncultured Actinomyces sp. | reverse complement strand
CCCCGGCGCCGACGCGACGCTCGAAACCGAGCGTGGCACGATCACCCTCCCGGCCGCCATCGCGGACCTGCCTGACTCCGTCGCGTGGGTGCCCGAGTGCTCGACCGGCTCCGTTATTCACGAAAACCTCGGCGGTGCCGGCACCGTCGCGACCCTGCGCGCCACGCAGGAGGTGGCACGATGACACTCGCACCCTTCGCAGTCCCGGAGTACACCGCCGCGGACTTCAGCCAGGAAACCTGGTGGCTCAGCCTCATCAAGGCCGTGTTCATCATCGTCTTCCTGATCGCTAACGTGCTCCTGGCTCTGTGGGTTGAGCGCCGAGGCCTGGGCCGCATGCAGACGCGTCCCGGCCCGAACGTGGCGGGCCCCCTCGGCCTGTTCCAGGCGTTCGCCGACGCCGGTAAGCTCCTCTTCAAGGAGGACATGTGGACCCGTCGGGCTGAGAGGTTCCTGTACTTCCTGGCCCCCGCGATCGCGGCGTTCGCAGCGTTCAGCGTCTACGCGGTCATCCCGATGGGCCCGAACGTCAAGATCGGTGACATCTCGACGCCGCTGCAGCTCGCCGACATGCCCGTCGCCTCCCTGTACATCCTCGCGATCGCGTCGCTGGGCCTGTACGGCATCGTCCTGGGTGGCTGGTCGACTCGCTCGACCCTGCCGCTGTACGGCGCCGTGCGTTCCTCCGCGCAGGTCATCTCCTACGAACTGGCCATGGGCCTGTCCCTCGTGAGCGTGTTCCTGATGTCGGGCTCCATGTCCACCTCGCAGATCGTGGCAGCCCAGGGGCAGTTCTGGTGGGCATTCACCCTGTTCCCGGCATTCGTCATCTACTGCATCAGCGCCGTCGGTGAAGTCAACCGTCTTCCCTTCGACCTTCCCGAGGCCGAAGGCGAGATCGTCGCCGGCCACATGACCGAGTACTCGTCGATGAAGTTCGGCTGGTACTACCTGTCCGAGTACGTCAACATGCTCAACGTCTCGGCCGTGGCCACCACGATGTTCGCCGGCGGCTGGCACGCCCCGTGGCCGCTCTCCCACGTCGAGTTCCTGAACTCCGGCTGGTGGGGCCTGCTGTGGTTCTTCCTCAAGATCTGGTTCTTCATGTTCCTGATGATCTGGACGCGCGCCACGCTGCTGCGCTTCCGCTACGACCAGTTCATGAACCTCGGTTGGAAGCGCCTCATGCCCATCGCCCTGGGCTGGCTCGTGCTCGTCGCCCTGGTGCGCGGCATCACCCAGTTCGCGGCGCTGCCCAACCACGTTCTCTTCGGAGGCGTCGGCGTCCTCTTCCTGATCGCTCTGGCGATCATCTGGCTCACCGACAAGCCCGAGCCCGAGGAGATCCCCGCCTCCGAGCGCGAATACACCGGCTTCGAGGACGGATTCCCCGTCCCGCCGCTGCCCGGACAGACCCCCGTTGCCTCGCCGCGAGGCCTCGCCACCATCGAGGGCGAGCTGGCCCCGGCCGCGGCAATCGACAGCCCGAAGGAGTCCACCGATGAGTGAGAAGACCACCGACGAGGAAATGCTCTTCGAGCATGACCCCAAGGGTGCGTTCGCCCAGTTCGTCGCGCCCATGGCCGGCTACGGAGTCACCATGGCTTCCTTCTTCCGGCCCACCGTCACCGAGCAGTACCCGCGCGAACCCGCGCGCGTCATGCCCCGCTTCCACGGTCGTCACCAGCTCAACCGCTACGACGACGGCCTGGAAAAGTGCGTCGGCTGCGAGCTGTGCGCCTGGGCGTGCCCCGCTGACGCGATCTTCGTCGAGGCAGCCTCGAACACGCCCGAGGAGCAGTACTCTGCGGGCGAGCGTTACGGCCGCGTCTACCAGATCAACTACCTGCGCTGCATCTTCTGCGGCATGTGCATCGAGGCGTGCCCCACGCGTGCCCTGACGATGACGAACGACTTCGAAATCGCCAAGTACACCCGCGAGGACGACATCTACGAGAAGGAAGACCTCCTGGTCCCGCTCGCAGACGGTATGCTCGCAGCGCCCCACCCCATGGTCGAGGGTAAGAACGACATCGACTACTACCGCGGGGAAGTCACCGGCCCCACCGCCGCCCAGGTTGACTGGGTGGCGAGCCGCCGCCCCGACGACCCCTCCCTCAAGACGGTACGAGTCGCCGAGGAGGCACACTGATGAACCTGTCCAACGGTTGGCCCATGATGGGGTCAACGGGGGAGATCATCCTCTTCGCATGCACGGCCATTGTCATGGTCGCCTGCGCTCTGGGTGTCCTCTTCTTCAAGAAGGCCGCGCACTCGGTCATCTGCATGGTCGGCGTCATGCTCGGCCTGGCAGTCCTGTACATCGCGAATAGCGCCCCCTTCCTGGGTGTCGCGCAGATCGTCGTGTACACCGGCGCGATCATGATGCTGTTCCTCTTCGTCATCATGCTGATCGGCATCGGCACCTCCGACGACTACGCCCGCCAGAGCCGCGGCGCGATCGTCGCGGCGGTTCTCGGTGGCCTCGGCCTGATCGTCATCGTCACGACGGCGATCCTCAAGGCCGTGCCCGCCCCGCACAAGCCCGTCGAGGTCGATCCCTACTCCGACCAGCCGATCACCGACCTGGCGATCACGCTGTTCCAGGAGCACTGGCTGAGCATGGAGCTCGCCGGTGGCCTGCTGATCACGGCCGCCGTCGGCGCGATGCTGCTGACCCACTCTGATCGCCTCACCCCGAAGGCCGACCAGTTCGAGACGGCCCGCAACAAGATGCGTGCCTTCGCCGAGAAGGGCGCTCGCATCGGCCAGCTGCCCGCCCCCGGTGTCTACGCCCAGTCGAACGCGGCCGACGTGCCCGCCATCTCGGGTGAGACCCTCAGCGCCCTCGAAGAATCCGTGCCCCGCGTGCTGCGCGTGCGCGGCCT
>CALBAF010000416.1 GCA_937926415.1 uncultured Actinomyces sp. | reverse complement strand
ATTCTCTCGCCGAGGCCGTGGCCTCCCAGGGCGCGTCGGTGCCGGTGGTCGCGGTCTCCGGTGGGCGTACGTTCGGTCACGGGGTGTCTGTCGTTCACGCGGATCAGCGCGGAGGTGCGCGAGCGCTCACGGAGTACCTCATGTCGCTGGGGCACAGGGACATTGCCTGCGTGGCGGGTCCGCAGGAGTGGTTCGAGGCGCGTGAACGTGTGGCCGGATGGCGTGAAGCGATGGATGAGGCGGGCCTGTCGAAGTGTGAGCCGCTCGTCGGCTCGTGGGAGGCACGCTGGGGGTACGTCGCCGGGCAGAGCCTCGTCGAGGACGGACTCCCAGACGCCGTCATGTGCGCGAACGACGAGGTCGCGGTGGGTCTTCTGCGCGCCTTCGCCGAGGCCGGGGTGAGTGTTCCGGGCGACGTGTCGGTCGCGGGTTTCGACGATGTGCCGATGGCCGCCTACGCGGGACCGGGGCTGACGACGGTGCGCCAGGATTTCGCGGACCTTGGGCGCTGTGCGCTTGAGGCGGTCAGTCACGCGCTCGATGGGGAATTGGTGGATACGTACGTGCGTCCAACCCGCCTCGTCGTGCGCGGTTCGACGGGAGTGCGCCCCCGGTAGAGGCTCTCTTTCATGGTCGTGGTTGCCTTGCGTGCGAGTGAATGTTAACGTTAACCCAACCGCTCATCGGTGCTCAGTGAGGAGTATGAATGGATCACCGCAACCCCGACACATGGACCCCCGAGTTCGCGCGCGAGATCGAGCGCGTTCGCGAATATGTCGCCACCCTGCACGCCGAGCTGCCCCGCTGGGGCCTCGTCGTCTGGACGGCGGGTAACGTCTCTCAGCGCGTGCGCGGCGCGGCTGAGGATGGCAGTGAGGACCTTCTCGTCATCAAGCCCTCGGGCGTGTCCTACGACGACCTGACCCCCGAGGCAATGGTGGTGTGCGACCTCGACGGAAACCTCGTGCTGGGGGAGGGGTCTCCCTCCTCGGACACCGCCGCGCACGCCTACGTCTATCGCCACATGAGCGAGGTCGGCGGCGTCGTGCACACGCACTCCACCTACGCCACCGCGTGGGCTGCACGCGGAGAGGAGATCCCCTGCGTCCTGACCATGATGGGTGACGAGTTCGGCGGTCCCGTCCCCGTTGGCCCCTTCGCCCTCATCGGCGACGACTCGATCGGGCGCGGCATCGTCGACACCCTGCGCGAATCGCGCTCGCCGGCGGTCCTCATGCGCAACCACGGCCCCTTCACGATTGGGCGCGACGCACGCGCTGCAGTCAAGGCCGCCGTCATGGTCGAGGAGGTCGCCAAGACCGTGCACGTCGCGCGCGCGGGCGGTCCTCTCGTTCCCATCGAACAGCATCACATCGACTCCCTCTACGACCGCTACCAAAACGTCTACGGACAGCACTGACATCAAAGGAGATTTCACCGTGACCAGTTTCTACGAGGGCCGCGAGGTATGGTTCGTCACCGGCAGCCAGGACCTGTACGGCGAGGAAACGCTGGCGCAGGTCGCCGAACAGTCCCGCGAGGTTGTGCGCCTGCTCAACGAATCTGACCTGCTTCCCGCGCCGATCGTGTGGAAGCCCGTCCTGAAGGATTCCGACTCCATCAAGCGAGCGATGCTCGAGGCCAGCGCGGACGACCGCGTCCTCGGCGTCATCTCCTGGATGCACACCTTCAGCCCCGCGAAGATGTGGATCCGAGGCCTCGAAGTCCTGCGCAAGCCCCTGCTGCACCTGGCGACCCAGGCCAATGTCGAGATCCCTTGGGACAGCATCGACATGGACTTCATGAACCTGAACCAGGCGGCGCACGGGGACCGCGAATACGCCTACATCCTGACGCGCCTGGGCCTGGCCCGCGCCACCGTGGTCGGTCACGCCTCGCAGGAGAACACGCGTCGCCGAGTCGCCAACTGGGTGCGCGCGGCCGGCGGTTTCGCGGCGACCAACGAGCTGCGCGTCGTGCGCTTCGGCGACAACATGCGCAATGTGGCCGTCACGGAGGGGGATAAGACCGAGGCTGAGCGTCGCCTCGGCGTCTCGGTCAACACGTGGTCGGTCAACGACCTGGTCGCCGTCGTCGACGCCGTCGACGAGGCCGCCATCGATGCCCTTGTGGCCGAATACTGCGAGCGTTACGACGTTGCTCCCGAGCTTGCCCCGGGTGGGGATCGTGCGGAATCGCTGCGCTACGCGGCACGCGAGGAGATCGCGCTGCGTACCTTCCTCGAGGAGCGCGGGGCGAAGGCTTTCACGACCAACTTCGAAGACCTCGGCGGGCTTCGCCAGCTCCCCGGCTTGGCAGTGCAGCGCCTTTCCGAGGCCGGCTACGGTTTCAGCGCCGAGGGGGACTGGAAGACCGCGGTCCTGGTGCGCGCCGCGAAGGTGATGGGGGAGGGGTTGCCCGGCGGTGCCTCGCTCATGGAGGACTACACCTACAACCTCGTCGAGGGTGCCGAGATGATCCTGGGTGCACACATGCTCGAGGTGTGCCCCTCGCTGACCGATGCCCGTCCGCGCATCGAGATTCATCCCCTGGGCATCGGAGACCGAGAGGATCCCGTGCGCATGGTCTTCGACGCGGCCCCGGGACGCGGCGTCGTCGTCGCGATGTCCGACATGCGCGACCGCTTCCGCCTCACCGCGAACATTGTCAATGTCATCGAGCCTCCCCAGCCGATGCCCAAGCTCCCGGTCGCGCGCGCGATGTGGATCCCCGAACCCGACTTCTACACCTCCGTCGAGGCGTGGCTGACGGCTGGCGGGGCGCACCACACGTGTATGTCAACACAGATTGAGCCCGAGGTGTGGGAGAACTTCGCGGCGCTGGCGCACATGGAACTCGTCGTCATCGACGAGTCGACGACGCGACGTGACTTCGCCTCGGGTGTGCGCTGGAACCAGGCGTACCACCGCCTCGCCGAGGGGTTGTAAAACCCTGCGACCTCGGGAGTGTGAAGCGTTTTCGCCTCACACTCCCGAGGTTTTCCTTTGTGTATATGTCTGTTCTTAAAGTTGTGAACGTTAACAATTGTTATCGGAACGTTATCAATTGGGCAATGCGAGGGTGACCCCTCTCTCATATGGTACAAGTTGTCAGACCACACGACGGACGTGTGGAGACGTGACGCCCATCGACAGTGATGTCGAGGCAATAAACAGGAGATATTCCATGAAGACACGTGGTTTCTTTGGCAAGATGGCAACGGTTGCGGCCACTTTTGCGGCCGGCGCCCTTGCGCTGAGCGGATGCGCGGGCGGTGGCGCCGGCGGCGCTTCCGGTTCCGATAGCGGCGCTGCTGCCTCAAACGGCGGCAAGGTCAAGGTTGGCGTCGCGATGCCGACCCAGACCTCGGAGCGCTGGATCGCCGACGGCAACGCAGTGAAGGAAGGCCTCGAGGCAGCCGGATACGAGGTTGACCTCCAGTTCGCGAACGACGACATCCCCACCCAGACCCAGCAGATCGACCAGATGATCACCAACGGTGCCACCGTCCTGGTCATTGCCTCCATCGACGGCACGGCCCTGTCGAGCCAGCTCGACACCGCGGGTTCGAAGAACATCCCGGTCATCGCCTACGACCGTCTCATCCGCGACAACGAGAACGTTGACTTCTACGTCTCCTTCGACAACTTCAAGGTCGGCGTCGCACAGGGCAACGCCCTGCTGTACGGCCTGGGCCTGACCGACAAGGATGGCAAGAAGCTCGACAACGCCCCCAAGGGACCGCTCAACATTGAGCTCTTCGCCGGTTCGCCCGATGACAACAACGCCAAGTTCTTCTTCGATGGCGCCATGAGCGTCCTCAAGCCCTACCTCGACGACGGCACCCTCGTCGTGAAGTCCGGCCAGACCAGCTTCGACCAGGTCGCCATCCTGCGCTGGCAGCAGGAAGTCGCCCAGAAGCGCATGGAGGACCTGCTGACCTCGACCTACGGCGGCGGCTCTGAGCCCCTCGCCGGCGTGCTCTCGCCCTTCGATGGCATCTCCCGCGGCATCATCACCGCCCTCCAGGGTGCCGGCTACGGCCCCGCCATCAAGGACGGCCTGCCCATCGTGACCGGCCAGGACGCCGAGATCGCCTCCACCAAGATGATCAATGACGGCATCCAGCAGTCCACGATCTTCAAGGACACCCGTACCCTGGCAGCCCAGGCCGTGACGGTCGTCAAGGCGATGGCTGAGGGCAAGGCCCCCGAGGCTAACGACACCACCACCTACAACAACGGTGTGAAGGTCGTGCCCTCCTACCTGCTCGAGGTCGAGACCATCTACAAGGACAACCTCAAGGAAAAGCTCATCGACTCCGGTTACTTCACCCAGGCCGACGTTGATGCGGGCGTCGTGAAGAAGTAAGCGACGACGGGGTGCGGGGCACATGCACCGCACCCCACCCCTTCCGATTCGAGGAATGCAAACATGACGCAGAACATTTTGGAAATGCGCGACATTGACAAGGGCTTCAATGGCGTGCCCGTCCTCAAGCACGTCAACCTTGATGTCCGCCCTGGCGAAGTCCACGCCCTGTGCGGCGAAAACGGCGCCGGCAAGTCTACCCTCATGAAGGTTCTCTCCGGCGTCTACCCCCACGGGCAGTACGACGGCACCATTATCTTCGATGGCAAGGAAGTCCAATTCCGCTCCATTAAGGACTCCGAGGCGCTCGGCATTGGCATCATTCACCAGGAGCTGGCCCTCGTTCCCTACCTGTCGATCGCGGAAAACATCTTCCTGGGCGCTGACAAGCCCCGCAAGCTCGGCCTCATTGACTGGCACGAGGTCAACCACCGCGCTGAAAAGGTCTTGGAAAAGGTTGGCCTGAAAGAAAACGTGACGACCCAGGTCGGCACACTCGGCGTGGGCAAACAGCAGCTCATCGAGATCGGCAAGGCCCTGTCGAAGGACGTGCGCCTGCTGATCCTGGACGAGCCTACGGCCGCTCTCAACGACAACGACTCGGCCCAGCTCCTCGACCTTGTGCGCAGCCTGCGCGACCAGGGCGTGGCCATCGTCATCATCTCCCACAAGCTCGGAGAGATTGCCGAGATCGCCGACCGTACGACGATCCTGCGCGATGGCCAGACCATCGAGACGATCGACATGAAGGACCCTGCCTCTACGCAGGGCAAGATCATCTCGCTCATGGTTGGCCGCGATCTCACCCAGCGTTACCCCGAGCGCAACGTGGAGATCGGCGAGGAGGTCTTCCGCGTGGAAGACTGGACCGTCTATCACCCGACCCAGGCTGGGCGCGTCGTGATCTCCGGTGCTTCCTTCAACGTGCGTCATGGCGAGGTCGTCGGTATCGCAGGCCTCATGGGTGCTGGGCGTACCGAGCTTGCGATGAGCATCTTCGGACGTTCCTTCGGGACGCGCATCTCGGGCAAGCTCTTCAAGGACGGCAAAGAGATCACGGTCAAGTCCGTCTCGGACGCGATCAAGAACGGCATTGCCTACGCGACCGAGGATCGCAAGCAGTACGGCCTGAACCTCATCGACGACATTCGGCATAACGTGGCCACCGCTGGCCTGTTCAAGCTCTCGCGCCGAGGCCTCGTCGATGGACACAAGGAACTGGCGGTCGCAGCCGACTACAAGGAGCGAATGAATATCCGCTCCCACTCGGTCCTTCAAACGGCCGGATCCCTCTCGGGTGGCAACCAGCAGAAGGTCGTTCTGTCCAAGTGGCTCTACACGGACGCAGACGTCCTCATTCTTGATGAACCCACGCGCGGCATCGACGTTGGCGCGAAGTTCGAGATCTACACGCTCATCAACAAGATGGTCGAAGAAGGCAAGGCCGTCATCGTCATCTCCTCCGAACTCGAGGAAGTCCTCGGCGTCTCGGACCGCATCTACACCCTGGCGTACGGCCGCATCACCGGCGAGGTCAAGGCCGAAGACGCCACCCAGGAAAAACTCATGGAACTCATGACTATCGAACCCGCAAGGGAGGACCAGAAATGACCGCCGAAATCAGCCTGGTCGACACGCTGAAGGCCAACCTGCGTCAGAGCGGCATCTTCATCGCGTTTGTCGCCATCGTTGCCCTTTTCTGGGGAATGAACCGCGATACCTTCTTCTCGGCAGGTAACCTGACGAATATCGTCCTGCAGTACTCCTACATCCTGATCCTCGCGATCGGCATGCTCTTCGTCATCGTCCTGGCCCAGATCGACCTTTCCGTCGGCTCGGTCGTGGCCGTGACTGGAGCACTCAGTGGCGTCCTCGTCATCAAGCAGGGCTACCCCTGGTGGGTGGGTGTCATCGCCGCCCTTGTCATGGGTATCCTGATCGGCGCGTTCCAGGGCTTCTGGGTCGCCTACGTGGGCATCCCCGGCTTCATCGTCACGCTGGCCGGCATGCTCCTCTTCCGCGGCCTGACCTACCAGGTCCTCGACAACGTCTCGCTGTCGCCCTTCCCCAAGAGTTACTACAACATCGCCAACGGCTTCCTCAACGGCCTCCTGGGCGGTAACGGCTTCGACGTCTTCACCCTGGTGATCTTCGGCATCGGTGTGGCCGGCTTCGCCTACCAGCAGGTACGCACCCGCCGCGCCCGCATCTCCTACAACCAGGCGGTCGAGGCGATGTGGCTCTTCATTGCGAAGATTGTGCTCACAGCTGTCGTCGTCATGTGGTTCGCCTACAAGCTCTCCACCGAGCGCGGCCTGCCCATCGTGCTGATCCTCCTGGCTATCCTCGTGCTCGTCTTCGGAACCCTTGCTTCCTCGACGATGTTCGGCCGTGACGTGTACGCGATCGGTGGCAACAAGTCCGCCGCCGCCCTGTCCGGCATCGACGTCAAGAAGGTCACCTTCTGGTGCTACGTCAACATGGGCTTCCTCGCGGGTGTCGCGGGCGTCGTCTACTCGGCGCGTATGAATGGCGCGCAGCCTTCGGCGGGCAACATGTTCGAGCTTGACGCGATCGCCGCCTGCTTCATCGGTGGTGCGTCGACGACCGGCGGCATCGGACGCCTCTCCGGCGCCCTTATCGGTGGTCTCATCATGGCCGTCATGTCCAACGGCATGCAGCTCATGGGTGCCTCGACGTCCACACAGCAGATCGTCAAGGGAGCCGTCCTGCTCCTGGCGGTTGCCTTCGACGTGTGGAACAAGCAGCGAGCCTCGGCCTGAGGTAACGCGTCGAACCCCATCAGGGCGGGGAGTGGCCGCAGGGTCGCTCCCCGCCCTCGTGTATGCCCGTGGAGTCTGAGTGCGTGGGCGGCCGTGTTTGTCAGGTGTAATGAGAGGGGTGCGTCCTCGCCGTGGGCCAAAGTTCCTGTTACCGAAAAACGTGCCGGTGATGATGTGTTTGAGTCCCCCGAGATTGCAACCATGTGGCAAGTTTGAGTGACCTGATACACAGAATTAATGGTTTTTGAGCAAAAAAACGAGATATTTTCGTGAAATCCGCGAAATCTGGCCCTAAAGTCGGCAAAATCGCCAAAGATTTCGTAGTGTGTCATTCGTGGCCACGACAGTGGTAACCAAGAACGAACAGGAATGAGGTTTCTCAATGTCCGTGAACCGTACCGAGCTTGTCGCTCAGATTGCCGAACGCGCCGACCTGACCAAGGCGAAGGCCGACGAGGCCCTGGCCGCCTTCCAGGCCGTCCTCGTTGAGTCCCTGGCTAAGGGCGAGGCCGTCAAGGTGACCGGTCTGCTCTCCGTCGAGCGTGTTGAGCGCGCCGCCCGCACCGGCCGTAACCCCCGCACCGGCGAAGAGATCAAGATCCCCGCTGGCTACGGTGTGAAGCTCTCCGCTGGCTCCACGCTGAAGAAGGCCGTCTCCAAGTGACGCGCTGACACTAGCGAATAGCCTGTGGGGCACGACCACTTGGTCGTGCCCCACACGCGTCTCTGCGGGCCTGTGCTCTTCGCCGCGGACGTGTGCCTGCTAATGCGCACGAGGGCCCGATGACATGCGAGTGGGTGCGACACCTCGCACGTTAACCCGATGATATGCACGTGGGCAGCGCCGCCCACGCGCACATCTAGAGGTTTACGTGCGTATCAAGGGGGTGACGCGCATATTCAGCGGTTCGCGTGCGACCAACATGCCAGGCCAGGCACCGTTGTGCCCACAACGCAGACCACCTCATCCACAACAGCCCGTTTTCACCGGCTTTTGTCGAGGTGGTCTGCACTTTGGCGGCCACACAGCCTCAAGCCGCTGCCTCACCACCACCAAACGGGGGAAATGGTGTCACTAGGGGCGCGACACGCCGGCGACACGCCGAAGGGAGGCTCCTCATGCTGCAAAACCCCCGCCATGACCCCTGGTGTCATATTCCCTCACTAGTGCATGACTGCCCGGCAGGGTGCCGATAAACGTCGGTAGGGCGTCGCCAGCAATGACGGGGGAGGTCACGAGTGGCCAGCTCCGCGACGACGCTTGTGCCTGATGAGGTGTTACACCCGATCGGGAAGATTCAACCCCTTCTGATCGGGTTGAATCTTCCCTAACGGGTTGAATGCTCCCGATCAGGTGGAATCTTCGCGCTGGGGCGCATCCTGTCTGAGGGGCAGCGGTGGGCATCAGGAGGGCGACACAGCCCTGCGCCCTTCAGACGCGCTTAGCGGCCCGTTGATCTAGCTGTCGCGCATGACGTTGCCCCCGGTCCGCTTGAGCGGGCCGGGGGCAACGCATGGAGTTCGCATGAACGTGTGTGTTAGGCGTTCACCTCTTCCTTGACGCTCAGCGTCAGGAGCGGGTGATGGCATGCCACGCGGTGCGTCTCGTCCGTGAGCATGGGCTGCACCTTGCACTCCTCGCCAGCGAACGGGCAGCGCGGGCGGAAGCGGCAACCCTGGGGCGGGTTGACGGCGCTCGGCGGCTCACCGGTGAGCTTGATGGCACTCTCGTCGTGCACGAACTCGGGGTCCGGCACGGGGATTGAGTCGATGAGTGCCTTCGTGTAGGGGTGCTTCGGGTTCTTGACGACCTCGTGAGCGGGGCCCTCCTCGACGATGCGACCCAGGTACATGACGCCGATGCGATCGGCCATGTACTGGACGACCGCCAGGTCGTGGCTGATGAACAGGTAGGACAGGCCGAGCTCCTGCTGCAGGTCCTTCATGAGGTTGAGGACCTGCGCCTGGACGGAGACGTCGAGTGCGGAGACGGGCTCGTCCGCCACGATGAGGTCGGGGGCCAGGGTCAGCGAACGGGCGAAGCCGATGCGCTGGAGCTGTCCGCCAGAGAACTCGTGCGGGTAGCGGTCCAGGATCTCCTCGGTCAGGCCGACCTGCTCGAGGATCTCCATGATGCGCTCGGCGATCTGGCGAGCGTTACCGGTCTTCTGGATGCTCATGGGCTCGGCCAGGATCTGGTCGATGCGCATGCGCGGGTCCATTGCCGCGTAGGAGTCCTGGAACATCATCTGCACGTCGCGGTGGATGCGCACTGCGTCGCGTCCCTTGAGCTTAGCCAGGTCGCGTCCATCGAGCTCGATGGCGCCGCCCGACGGGGGCTCGAGGCCAGCAATGAGGCGGCCCACGGTGGACTTACCGCAGCCGGACTCGCCGACGAGGCCGTAGGTCTCGCCCTTCTTGACCGTGATTGACACGCGGTCGACGGCGGAAACGACGCCCTTCTCGCGCTTGAAGAAGCCAGAGCCTGCCGACTCGTACTCGCGTGAGGCCTCCTTGACGTCGAGCAGAACCTCCTGGGAGATCTGCGGAACGTCCGAGGCTGCTCCTTCGGCGCTGGTGGAATCCAGCTTGCCCTGGAGGACCGCGGGGGACTCGTCGCCCTCCTGCACCGGGTGGAAGCAGGAGAAGGTGTGGGAGCCGTCCCCGCTCAGGTCCGGGTAGCCGGCGCGGCACTCGTCGGTGGCCCACAGGCAGCGGGCCGCGAAGCGGCATCCCTTCGGCAGGTTGGTCAGCGACGGGGGAGCGCCGGGGATCGAGAAGAGCTTGGTGCCGGCCGCCAGGGCGCGCTCGGGCAGTGCAGCCATGAGCGAGCTCGTGTAGCGGTGCTTCGGCTCGGTGAACAGCGTCTTCGTCGGAGCGGTCTCGACGATGCGGCCGGCGTACATGACGGCGACACGGTCCGTGTGACCGGCCACGACACCCAGGTCGTGGGTGATGAGGATGACGCCCATCTTGTACTCGTCGCGCAGCTCGTCGATGAGGTCGAGGATCTGCATCTGCGTCGTCACGTCCAGGGCCGTCGTCGGCTCGTCCGCGATGAGGATGCGCGGCTTGCACACGAGAGCCATGGCGATCATGACGCGCTGACGCATACCGCCCGAGAGCTGGTGCGGGTAGTTGTTGATGACCACCTCGGGACGAGGCATGCCGACGCGCTTGAGGATCTCGACGGCGCGTGCGAGGGCTTCCCTCTTCGAGAGCTTCTCGTGCACGCGCAGCGGCTCGCACACCTGAAGACCGATCTTCATGGTCGGGTTCAGGGAGGTGAGCGGATCCTGGAAGATCATGCCGACCTTGGTGCCGCGCAGCTTACGCTTCTCCTTGAGGGGCAGCTGGGTGAGGTCCTGTCCGTCGAGGATGATCGAGCCGGAGGAGACCTTGCCGCCCTGGGGCAGGAGGCCCATGAGGGACAGCGCCGTCATGGTCTTGCCCGAGCCGGACTCGCCCACGATGCCCAGGGTCTCGCCCGGGTTCACGTGCAGGTCGACACCCGAAAGGGCGCGAACCACGCCGTTGCGGATCTCAATATCGGTGTGCAGATCTTTGATCTGAAGGAGTGGAGTATTCATAGTTCAGTGCTCACCTCTTGCGCAGTCGAACTTCGAAGGCGTCACGCAGGCCGTCGCCGATGAAGTTGAACGACAGGACCAGCAGGATGATGAGGACGCCCGGCGGGTAGAGCAGCCACCAGTTGCCCGAGTAGACGTGCGACTGGCTGTTGGAGAGCATGGCTCCCCAGTCAGTGGCGGGAGGCTGCGCGCCCAGGCCGAGGAACGACAGGTAGGCGACGTAGAGGACGGCGTCTGCGACCTGGAAAGTCGCGTTGACGATGACGGTACCGATCGTGTTACGGACGATGTGCGTCCGGATCGCTCGGGGCATCGAGCCGCCCATGCCGCGCATCGCGACAACGTACTCGCGCGTGCGCAGGGACAGGGCCTCGCCTCGAATCAGTCGGGACGTACCCAGCCAGGACAGGGCCGACATGATGATGATGAGGACCGGGACGGTCGGCGGGATCATCGTGGCGATCAGCATGAAGAGGAACAGGACGGGCACGGACATGAGCGCGTCGACGATGCGCATCATGATCGCGTCGATCCAGCCACCCACGAAGCCGGCGATCGCGCCGTAGAGCGTGCCGATCGTGGTGGCGAAGATGCCGGCGAACAGACCGACGATGATCGAGGTCTGACCGCCCTTCATGAGGCGTCCGAGCTGATCGTATCCAACCATGTCGGTGCCGAGCGGATGCTCCGCGGAGGGGGGCAGGGCCGAGTTCGACAGGTCCGTGTGGATCTGGTCGGTCACGTAGAACATGGGGCCGATGAACGAGAAGGCCATCAGGATGAGGATCAGGCACACGCCGAAGACGGCGAGCTTGTTCTCCATGAAGACCTGCAGGCCCTGCAGCTTCGTCGACTTGCGGGCGGAGCGCGCCTTGGCCGGCGCGGTGATGGGTGCGGTTGCGGTGGTCATTTGGCACGTCCTGCCAGTCGGATACGGGGATCAGCGAGGGCGTAGAGGAAGTCTGCCAGGAGCGCGCCGATGACGGTCGCGAAGGAGACGATCAGGGCGACGCCGAGGAGAATCGGGTAGTCGCGCCTGCCGGTCGCCTGGTAGTACATGTAGCCCATGCCGTTGAAGTTGAAGAGCGTTTCGATGACGAGGGCGCCACAGAACATCGCGGGGATGTACAGGCCGATCATCGTGATGACGGGGAACATGGCGTTGCGCAGCGTGTGCACGAAGACGACGCGGAACTCCGACAGGCCCTTCGCGCGAGCGGTGCGGACGTACTGCTCGTTGAGGTTGTCCACCATCGAGGAGCGCACGTAGCGCGCGTAGGCGGCGATCGTGCCGATCGAGAGGGCACACACGGGCAGAACCAGGTGGTCCCACTGCTCCCACATGACCGACAGGGCCTCGCCCTGCGGGGCATCGTTGGGCAGGATGGGCCACACCTGGGAGAAGAGGACGATGAGGAGGAGGCCCGCGAAGAAGATCGGCGTCGAGTAGGCGAGCAGACACGCGATCGTCACGATGTAGTCGGGCGCTTTATTTCTCTTGACGGCCTGCCACACGCCCAGGGGGATCGCGACGATGAGAGCCAGGATGGTGGACAGGAGAGACAGGAAGATGGTGCGCGGCAGGCGGGCGGCCAGCAGGTCGTTCACGGACTGGTTGTGCTGGTAGGAGTAGCCGAAGTCGCCGTGCGCAATTTTGTTCAGGTAGTTGACGTACTGCTCGGGGATGGGCCGGTCGTATCCGTTTTCGTGGTCGAAGGCCGCGAGCTGTTCTTGGGTCGCATCCTTACCGAGTGCCGCTCGGGCTGCGCCGCCCGGCTGAGACTGGAGGAGGATGAAGGTGATGATGGTGACCAGGAAGACAACGACGACTGCCTGGCCGAGGCGTTTGAGGATGAATTGGATCATTGCGAACTCCACAGTAAGGGGGCAGGCGCCCGCATGTGCGGGTGCGGGCGCCTGCCCCGTAAGGCGTCAAGGCGAAGGTTTACTTACCTTCGGTCGACCACGACCAATCCTCGGGCCAGGTGTCGCCGGTGGCGTCGAGCTCGCCCAGGTCGAGCGTCTTCTTCACTGCGGTGATCTGGTAGAACGGGTTGGGCATCCACAGAACGGGGAGGTCCTCCGCGAGGTAGTCGTTGTATGCCTGGAGAGCGTTGGGCTCGGAGGAGCGGGTCGACTCTTCGATGAGCTTGTCAGCCTCGGGGTTCTTGTACTGGCCGAGGTTGACGGGAGCGTCAGAGGCGAAGAGGCGCTCGCCGGAGGCATAGATCGGGAAGCCCCACGAGGTCTGGGATCCGAAGAAGGACAGGTCCCAGGTGCAGGGGGTCTCGTCGTCACATGCCTGCGAGGCGCCGACCGAGTCGGGGACCTCGTTCATGTCGATCTTGATACCGAGCTTGCCGAACTGGGAGATGATCTCCTCGAACATCTGGTGCGTGGAGACGAAGCCCGACTGGGAGACGAGCTTGAAGCTCAGCTTGTCGCCGGCCGCGATGCCCTCGCCACACTGGTTGGCGCCGGTGCCGGGGTTCTCGCAGGTGGTTTCGCCGTCGGGCACGACCTTCCAGCCGTGGTCCTCGAGGAGCTTCTTGGCGGCTTCCGGATCGAACTTGTAGACGCAGCCCTCGGTGGTGCCGGTCTTTTCGGCGGGCATCGGGACGGGGCCACAGGTCGGGGAGGCGGTGCCGGACCAGATCTTCTCAGACAGGGTCGGCTGGTCGATCAGCTGCTGCATCGCCTGGCGGATGTACTTCTGCTTGATGAACTTCGAGCCGGGGGCCTTGTCGTGGAAGTTCAGGGCCAGGTAGGTGATGGAGTTGCCGGGCCACAGGAAAACGTTGTAGCCCTTGTCCTCGACGGCCTTGCGCTGGTTGTACTGCGCGGCCGGGATGTAACCGAAGTCGATGGAACCCGAACGCACGGAGTTGAACTCGGCGTCGTCACCCGTGAATGCCTTGTAGATCAGCGCGTCGATCTTGGGCTTGTCCTTGCCCCAGTAGTTCTCGTTGGGGACGAGCTTGAGGCCCTGGTCGGGGGTGAACTCCGCGAGCTTCCAGGGGCCGTTCACCGTCTGCCACAGCGGGTTGGTGGCGTAGGAGGACAGGTTCTTGGCCTCGCCCTGCAGGTAGGCGAAGACGGCCTTCGCGCCCTCGGGGGTGCGGTCCAGGTCGGAGACGGTCTCGTCGGCGCTGGTCTTGTCCCAGGCGTGCTGGGGGAGCAGGGCGACCTTGTTGATCTGGTTGTCAATGAACCAGGCCGGGGCGAACTTGGTCTCGGTGGTGATCGAGAAGGTGTGATCGTCGATGATCTTCAGATCGGCACCGTCGGGGAAGAAGCCCTTCTTGTAGGAGGCCCATTCGTCCTTGTTGTTGGTGACGAGGTTCCACCAGAACTCGATGTCGCGGGTGGTGACGGGCGTGCCGTCGGACCACTTGGCGTCGTCGCGCAGCTTGATGGTGTAGGTCAGACCGTCCTCGGAGACCTCGGGAACGGTGCCCAGAGACTTGTCGAGGTTGATCTTGTAAGGGGTTTCAGAGGTGGACTTGTAGGCGAAGAGCGGGCGGTACATCGCCTGGATGAACTGGCCGTTCTCGCCCTGCGTGTAGCCCTTTGCCGAGACCGGGAAGATCCAGTTGGGGGTACGCGAGGCCATCGTGACCTCGTTCTTTCCGGTTTCCGAGTTGGCTGCCTGGCCGCCGCCGCTGCTGCTGCTACTGCTGCTGCCGCCGCCACAGGCGGACAGGCCGAGAGATGCGACCATTGCGAGGGCCGCGCCGGTGACCATCCACCGCTTCTTTCTAAGGTTCATGACTGCTCCAAATCAACGTTGATCAGGGACACTGACGGATGACAACCCAGTCAGATGACATTAATCATATGACACTTCGTCGGCGAATGTTGCCACTTTGGCCAAAATGTGGAATGTTACGAAAAAATAACAAGATATTTCGGCGAAAGAAGTGTCGAACTTTCTTCGGTGAGGTATAATTGATCATGTTCTCAACGGTGAGCGCGGTGTAACGTTGTAGTTACTGCATACGTACTTAGAGGAGGTGTCATGGCCACGCATGATGTCGACGAGACTGTTCTGACGCTGATTGGCTCCGGTCAAGCGGACACCAGGCCCGCGATTGTCAAGCAAACGGGCCTCGCACCGTCAACGGTGTCGGCCGCTGTGTCTCGCCTCGTCGAAGCCGGGGTCATCGCGGAAGCGGAACACTCTGTTTCTACGGGCGGGCGGCGCGCGCGCCGACTTGTCACTTCCGACGGCGCCGGAGCGCTCGCCCTCGTCGAGCTGGGAGCCCACCACGGCCTCGTCGCCCTGACGGAGCCCACACGCCGAGTCGGGCAGGCCT
>CALBAF010000415.1 GCA_937926415.1 uncultured Actinomyces sp. | reverse complement strand
CTCCTCGAAACCGGCGGATTCAGACCCCAACTACACCCCCAATTATGAAGAGCCTGATAAGGCTGTAGACCGTGTTGCAGCGTCGATGGAATGAGGGATGACGTATGAAGGATAATTCGTTTGGCTGTCTATGCGCTCTGATTCTTGGCGTTCTTGGCGTGGGCATATGGTACGCCGAAATGTTCACGGACTCCAAGGCTGCGAACCTATGGCGTCGTATGAACGGACAAGGTCGCATCAGCAAGAACTGGGCAGCTATCGGTTCTCCAGCTCTATCATCAATTTGTTTCATCTATCTATTTTCTGTTCTCATTGAGAAGCACGCCCCCGACTGGCTAATATTCGGGCTTGCATGCCTCATGATGCTACTTCTTCTGGTCATTCTCATTGGCCTTCTGCCCATCAAGTTTCCCCGGTGGGTCTACGCCGATTGGCAGTACGCCAAGCGCCATGGGCTCTTAGACGCCGATGGCAACATCGATCAGGAGGCTTACGAAAACCATGCGGACAGGAGGGAATTCTGGTGAACGAACCTGTAACGATGACCCTTTCCTCGGGATGGAGGTAGCCCTCCCCGAGGAAACGTACACTTCACAGCCACGCCTGAAAGCCCAGCGCCCCTAACAGATGGGTCGGGGGCGGAGCCAAACGGCTCCGCCCCCTCGTTTTGCTATACCAACAACGCAGGTGGGATGTCCTACCCGGCGAGCAGTTCCATCATGAACCCCCACAGCGCCGTGCGCGGCGGAGCATCCAGGGTAGGGGCGTTCCGCTCCCGCATGAGAGCGAGTGCGCGAGGATCAATGGGCGCGTGTATTTGCGCATGCATGTGGTCGGTGATGAAGCACTCGAGGTGCCCGGCATCCTTCCACCCATCCGGGGTCCGTTCTTCCCGCACGCACAGCGCGACGCTCCATCGCTTGTGCCAGCAGTCCTGCGAGAAGTGAGAGTCCGTTGGCCCTTGAGCGGCCACATCGATCAGGGCCAACTGCGCCCTCTCCAGGTCCACGTCACGCACCGCCTGCACGAAGTCAGCAGAGATCGACGGCGGGCCGTCATCGATGGTTGGCCCGGGCTCTAGGAGAGTCTCCTCGGCGAGGATACGCGGGACATCGCAGTAATCAACCTGGGTGAAGTGCACGCCATCAGCCTCGGCGCGCATGATGACCGAGCGCGGCTGCGAGGGCCAGATCCTCACATTCCGCACGCCGATGCTCGGCCTCGGGGAGACGACGCGGATCGCGAGACGATAGTCGACCGTGCTCGCGGGACCCAGGATCGCCTCGGCGTCACCGATGAGACCGGTGGAGCCGGCGAGGCCAGTGCTCATGAGTCCACTGACCGGCATCGCGCTCGATAGAGCATTGGCCCATTCAGTCGTGCCGATGAGGTCGATAAGCGCATTCGCCTGTTCGAGGGAGACAACGAGTTCCTCTGGCGACGAGGCCGTGGTTCCTTCGACGGTCACGATTCCACCTCCAGGGTGTGTGCCATTGTCATGAAGTCCTCGATGATCGGTGGGCAGGCGAGGCTCGGACACGTGCATGTCGCGGCCCACAGGAATCGGCGGGGTTCTTCGTCCGCGTCGTTTCTGTTCCGGGTGAGCCACACGAGCTGCGTGACGGTCATCGAGGTGTCGTTGAGGGGGTACACACCTGTGACGAGGCGGGCGCGCTCGGTGGGATACGGCGCGACGGTGTCATCAATGAGGCGGCATCCCGGGTGCGGCTCAGCCAGGCGACCAGCGCTGCCGTCGAGGATCTCCTTGTCCCCTTTGCCGCTGATGACCTCAGTTTCAGTGATGACGATGTTCGGCACGTACCCCTCTATTGCCTCTCCGACGGCAATAAAGCGAATACTCTCATCCTGGCCGAGGTCCCCGAGCTCGCTGCGTTCCTCCTCCGACAGCTGCCTCCAGCCGGAGGCCACACGCATCGTCACGCCGGTGCCAATATGACGATCGACCCCACCGAAATCACGGTTCTGAGAGGATTTTTTCCCAGCCTTTCCTTCTTCTAAGAGGCCGTGTCTCTTGGCATATTGCCATTGAGGGTAGAGACAATCGGGGAATTTGAAAGGAAAACAACCAACGACGCACAGTATCAGGAGCAGAAATACTGGAACAGACGCGCATATGAACAACCACTTCGGAGGATCAAGCTGACCAAACCATGCGACCACCGGCACAAGGATCAGCAACGTGGAATATGAGGGCAGCATGACGGAGTAGAAATTCTTGGGGACCCAGTGGAAACCCGAACGATCGGACGCAGACGTGTCCTCGCTGGCGTGAAACATCTTGTAATACCAGCAGGCCATGCCCACTACTCCGACGAAGAGCAACAAACCATTCGGGTGTGACGTAGGCTCCGAATTCACCAGTTCCTCCCCGTTCTCCCTGCGATCAAAGCGGACGTTTTTCTCCCGACGCCACACTAATCAGTAACACGTCAGAATATTGCACAGCCAACATTAAACTCAAAGCACCAGGGACACAAAAGGCGGGCGGCCCCCTCCGGTGCGCGCCCATTCAAGCAATAGCCTCAGTCCCTGGGGCCCGAAACAGAACCCGGAGCCGGAGGCTGAGTCCACAGGCCACGCTGGTCCAGGAAGTCCCGCAGGAAGACGGGGCGGTCGGTGATGATGCCGTCGACGCCGACCTCGAGGAGGCGCAGCACGTCGGCCACCGTGTTGATGGTCCACACGTGGACGGCCAGGCCCAGGGTGTGGGCGGTGGCCACGAAGCGCTCGTCGACGACGCGGATGGGGCCCTGG
>CALBAF010000414.1 GCA_937926415.1 uncultured Actinomyces sp. | reverse complement strand
CACCGAGGTCGGTGCGGGACGCGTTGATGGTGAGGGTGACGGCGTTGGAGGCGGGGGCCGCGCCGGTGCCCTCGGTGATGCCGGTGATACCGGCGTCGGTGAGAGCGCGGCTCAGCAGGGCACTGACGCCGGCAGCGTCGGCGGAGTCAGTGCGGACGATCTGAAGGCCATCGCCGGGGGTCCAGGTGCCCGAGGCCGGGGCCCATCCTTCGAGGGAGGGGATCGTTCCGGGGACCTGGCTGGCCGCCTGCGCATTGAGGTGGGAGGTCAGGGGGACGAGGACCGCGGCGACGAGGGCGCACACGGACGTGAGGATGAGTGCGACTTTCGCTCGGGTGCGCGCGAGCCGCGGTGCCCGCGCATGGCTTGGCGATGACTGAGGCATTAATTCTCCTGTTCAACGGTTTGCTTCCATGCAAACTGTCCAAAGCCTGAATTAAAACGGATGCTCCGTATCCATTCCGACTACTTTTTGGCCCGCAAATGCTATCAAACATCGGAGGATAAAAACAATAGAAACGGTAAAAGATCAGTTGGTCAGCGCAAACGCCTGACAACCGGGTTAATTAGTGCATTTCAGTTTGACAGTTCGTCCACAAGCCACTAGCTTTGCGCGCCCTCCAGACGTGACGCGTGCGCCCACATAACGATCGCGGCGGCGTGACCAACATTCATCGACCGCGTCGAACCGCGCTGAGTAATGGCGACGACAATATCGCACGCCTCGATCATCTCGTCGCTCAGTCCGGAGGCCTCGGAACCGAATACCAGGCAGGCCCGCTCCGGCAGCGCCGCGCTTTCGAGTGCGACGGACCCCTCGACATTGTCGACGCCGACGAGCGTCAAGCCCTCACGCGAGCAATGTTCAACGAGTTCGGCCACCTCGGGGCGATGATCCACCGGCAGGTATCGGTCGGTGACCATCGCGCCACGGCGGTTCCAGCGCTTGCGCCCCACGACGTGGACGCGGCGCGCACCCATGGCATTCGCCGTGCGCACAATCGACCCGATATTGAAGTCGTGATCGAGATTCTCGACCGCCACCTCAAAGGGCAGCGAGCGGGCAGCGATGTCCGCTCGGATCGCGTCCATCGTCCAGTAGCGGTAGCGGTCCTCGACGTTACGCCGATCCCCCGCGGCAAGGAGCTCCCGGTCGTAGTGCTCACCAACCGGCCAGGCGGCCTCCCCGCCCGGCCACGGACCGACCCCGACCTGCCCGGACTGCGCGGCCCCAGCCTCGTCGTTCCCGCACGCGCCATCACGCGCGATGTCACACCCGTTTTCGAACTCGTTCACGGTTCCCACCCTAGCGGCACCGTAGAATGGAGGCATGACTGCCCTGACGCACGAACCCACACCCCTGACCGATCTGCCGCCCGTGACCGCATGGCTCTCCGACATGGACGGCGTCCTGGTCAAGGAGAATCGGGCACTTCCGGGCGCGAACGAGTTCCTTGCCGCTCTGCGCGAGAAGAACACCCCCTTCCTGGTCCTCACCAACAATTCGGTGTTCACGAACCGCGACCTGTCCGCGCGCCTGGCGAACTCCGGCCTGGACATCCCCGAGGACAACATCTGGACCTCCGCGAACGCGACGGCCGCGTTCCTGCACCAGCAGTCGCCCGGCTCGACCGCCTACGTCATCGGCGAGGCCGGCCTGACCACCGCGATCCACTCCGCGGGATACGTGATGACGGAGATCGACCCCGAGTTCGTGGTGCTCGGCGAGGTGCGCTCCTACGATTTCCACGCCCTGACCCACGCGATCCGCCTCATCGAGGGCGGCGCGAAGTTCATCGCGACCAACCCTGATGTGTCGGGCCCCTCCGACGAGGGCACCCTGCCCGCGTGCGGCGCGATCGCGGCGATGATCACGGCCGCCACCGGACAGAAGCCCTACTTCGTCGGCAAGCCGAACCCCGTCATGATCCGCGCGGGCCTGAACAAGATCGGCGCCCACTCCGAGAGCGCCGCGATGGTCGGCGACCGCATGGACACGGACGTGCGAGCGGGCGTCGAGGCCGGCCTGCGCACCCACCTGGTCCTGTCGGGCTCCACGGCCCGCGAGGACATCAACAATTTCCCGTTCCGCCCCTTCGGCATCCACGAGGGCATCGGCGATCTCATCGAGCTCGTCGAGGCGGCGCACTGACTCACACCGATCCGGAAGGAACACCCATGACCAACGATTCCCACAAGGCGCGCCTGGCTGCCCTCGTCCAGGAGCTCTCCGTCATTCACGAAAAGGTGACCCTGGCGTCGGGCCGCGAGTCCGACTTCTACGTCGACATGCGCCGCTCGACCCTGCACCACGAGGCGGCTCCCCTCATCGGCCACGTCATGCTGGACCTCCTGGAGGAGTCCGGATTCGCGGTGGGCGAGGAGTACGTGGCCGTCGGCGGCCTGACGATGGGCGCGGACCCCGTCGCCACCGCGATGATGCACG
>CALBAF010000413.1 GCA_937926415.1 uncultured Actinomyces sp. | reverse complement strand
CCTCAGTGATGTGACGGCGCAGCTGCGCCGCCAGCCGCCGCTCGTGTTCGCCGGGGAGGTTGACGACCTGCGCACGTGGATGGGTGCGGCTGCCCGCGGCGAGGCCTTCGTCCTGATGGGCGGGGACTGCGCCGAAACATTCGCCGAGGCGACGGCGGACCACGTGCGATTGAAGATCCAGACGATCCTGCAGATGGCGGTCGTGCTCACCTACGGCGCGTCCCTGCCGGTCATCAAGGTCGGCCGTATCGCCGGCCAGTACGCCAAGCCGCGTTCTTCGGATATGGAAACGCGCGACGGCGTCACGCTGCCCAGCTACCGAGGCGACGCCGTGAACTCTTTCGAGTTCACGCCCGAAGCGCGCGAACCCGATCCGCAGCGCCTGCTGTCGCTGTACAACCACGCGGCCTCGACGTTGAACCTGATCCGCGCCTTCACGAAGGGCGGCTACGCCGACCTGCGCCAGGTGCACCGCTGGAACCAGGGCTTCATGTCGAACCCGGCCTACGCCCGCTACGAGTCGCTCGCGGAAGACATCCACCGGGCGATTAAGTTCATGGGTGCCGCTGGCGTCGACTTCGAGACGCTGCGAGACGTTGACCTGTATTCGTCCCACGAGGCGCTGCTGCTCGAGTACGAGTCAGCCATGACGCGCATCGATTCGCGGACGGGCGAGCCCTACAACACGTCTGCCCACTTCCTGTGGGCGGGGGAGAGGACGCGCGGGGAGGAGGGCGCTCACATTGAGCTGCTGTCGCGTGTTCGCAACCCGATTGGGGTCAAGCTCGGCCCGTCGACCACGCCGGATCAGATGCTCATCCTCATTGATCGCCTCAACCCGGATGGTGAGGAGGGGCGCCTGTCGTTCATTACGCGTATGGGGGCGGAGCGCATCCGCGAGGCGCTTCCCCCGCTCTTGGAGGCCGCGCGTGAGGACGGCCGTCCGGTCACGTGGATGACGGATCCGATGCACGGCAACACGATCACGTCGTCGACCGGCTACAAGACGCGTCGCTTTGAGACGGTCATGGACGAGGTCCGTGGATTCTTCGAGGCCCACGAGGCCGCGGGAACAGTGCCGGGTGGCTTGCACATCGAGCTGACCGGTGACGATGTCACCGAGGTGATCGGCGGCAGTGAGCACATCGACGACGAGTCCCTGCGTGACCGTTACGAAACGCTCGTGGATCCGCGCCTCAACCACCAGCAGAGCCTGGAGATGGCCTTCCAGGTCGCCCAGTACCTGGCGAAGGGTTCCTCCTCGGAGGAGTGAGCCGCCCAGCGAAAAGAATCCCGGCCTCGTCTGACAGGGACGAGGCCGGGATTCTTTTCCGCTCGGGTGTCACCGAGCGCGACGCGTCAGACGACCGTGATCGTGACGACGCTGCCCTTCTTGAGCATCGTTCCGGCAGCGGGATCGGTCTGTCGGACAGTGCCGAAGAAGCCCCCAAGAATGGCTTCCTCCTGGACGGTGAAGCCGGCGTTTTCGAGCATGGTGCGCGCTTCCTGGCGCTGACGCCCCACGACATCGGGCACGGCGACCTTTTCGGGGCCCTTCGACACCGTATAGGCGACGGTGTCGCCACGGTGCAAGATGGTGCCCTCATTGGTCTGCTGCGAGATGACCTGGCCCTCGGCGACCGTGTCGGAGAATGCCTCCGTCGGCGCCGCCACGAGGCCGAGCCCCTCGATGGCGCTCTTCGCGGCATTGGAGCTCATCCCGTTCAGCGACGGCACGGTGAGGGGTTCACGCCCCTTCGATAGCACCACATCGACGGCGCTGCCATGTGCCAGCTGTGAACCAGAGGCCTGGGACTGCGAGATGACCTGGCCCTGTGGAACGTCCTCGGAGTATGCGTCGGTGATGGCGCCCAGGGCGAGGCCGGCCTCGCTCAGAGCCTTGCGCGCGTCGTCCTGGTTCTTACCGACGACGTCAGGGACCGTCTTCATGTCCACGCCCTTTGAAACGTGGAGCTGAACCTCGGCGCGCTTATGGACGGGTTCGCCGCCTTCCGGATCGGAGCGAGTGATCGAACCAGCGGCGACGTCGTCAGAGAATTCCTCCTCAACGGAAGAAGCAAGCCCCATCGCATTGAGCTCAGCCTGAACATCCGCGAGGGGACGACCGTCCGTGGCGGGCATGGTCAGGTAGGAGCCGGGGCCATATTCGGTCCACCACCAGCGTCCGCCAACGACTGCGGCGGCGAGGAGCAGAACGACGAGGGTAGCCCACAGGACGGCGCGCTTGTACGTCTTGGTGCCGCCGTTCTCCGAAGCATTGGGAAGCGGGGCCGATGTGTGGACAGTGGTGACCGTCGACGGTGTCGGAAGGGGCAGAGGCCTCGTGAACTGAGCGGAAACCAGCTCGGTGTTGAGCGCGCTGGTCTCCGATGCGCCCGCGCGGTCAGCCGGCGCGACGTC
>CALBAF010000412.1 GCA_937926415.1 uncultured Actinomyces sp. | reverse complement strand
CCCTCCGTGACTCGATGGGCGACTCGTCGGTCTACACATCACCGACGCCTACCCCTTCGACACCTAGTTCTGCGTCACCTGCCGGGGGATCAGCACCAAGTCCCGATCCCGGAACGACGGCGGGCACCAACGGCGCGCCCACCCAGGAAGCACAGACGGAGTTCTAGTCCGAGACGCACGATAGGAGACAAACATGGTGAGCAGCCCCATGTACGACCGCCTCATGAAGTTTGTTGAGGGCGTCGAGGAATCCCGCAAGCTCAGCGGCTACGATCTCGAACATTCCGCGATCATTGCCGGAATGGGGATGGTGAGCGCCCACGTGTCCCACTTCAAGGAATACCAGGGCTTCGAGGGACAAACGGGCGAGGCCATTGACGGCTGGATCGATAAGACGCAGCAACGCTACAGCAGCGAACGACAGGGGTACGTGACCGGTACCGAGCACTACGTCGAGGGTCGGCGCCTGCTCATGCACGCCGCCGAGGACGCTAAGCTCCTGTCACCGACGCTCCTGGATAAGGCAACCGAATCAATGCGGGGGCTTGCTCAGGTCGTCATTCCGGTCATGAAGCACATGGGCCCATTCGGAGAGGCCATCAACACGATCGCCACGACCGGTGCCGCCTACGTGGACGCGATCGAGGCGCAGGCAAACGCGCAGCGCGAGGCTGCAGCCACGGTCATCCTGCAGCGGATCAACGACGAGGCGCAGAAGCTCGCCGATCAGTTGCAGGCGCATACCGAGCGGGTCGAGGGGATTACATCAGGGGAAATCGACAACTTTCCAAGATATCAAGGCCCCTCTAGTCCATCCGTATCTGACCAACTAAACCAGGGCGACATGGGGGTATCACCCCACGAAGCTGGCGTATACGGGGCCAGCCGCGATGACGACTACGGTCGTTCCGACCTTCGCGGTCAAGGCTCCAGCCTGTACGCGGATGGATACGACGAGGGCGGTCCCATCAATTCCCGCATCATGTCTTCGAAGCGTATTCCCAACCAGTACATCTCCGAAGGAGAGCTTGGATCCCGTCTGAACCCCATCACCGATCCGCAGGACCTGATGGACATCGATCTGCTGCACACGCGCGTGAACGGCGATCGTCACGCGAACGGCGTCATTGGTGGCCACACCCCGGCTTCTCCCGTTGATCGCGACCATCCCCTGTGGCGCCTCAACGGTGGCCCTGCCAGCGAATCGTTGACGGCCGGTCGTCTCGGCGGAGCCGGCGTGCTCGGCGCAGGGGCGCTGGGCCTTCGCAGGTCCGCACGGATGGGTTCTGCCGCGTCCATCATGGGACGAGCCGGTGGAGTAGGAACGGGAGTAGGAAGCTCAGCCGGCTCAACGGCCCTGCGCACTGGTTCCTACTCCGGTGCCGGATTCGGCAAGTACACGCCCCCTGCTCCTGCAGGGGCGACGGGGGCTGGCACCAACGGAACCTCTGGAGTGACGGGCATGTGGGGGGCATCCGGCGCGAATAGCGCTGGAAGCTCCACGGCCGGCGGTCGCGCTCAGGGAACCGGCGGTTTCATGGGTGCTGGCGGTGCTGGCGCTGGAGGAAAGCAGGACGAGAAGAAGGCCCAGCGACGCCACTACACGCCGTTCCGCTTTGAAGACGATGAGGACGAGCTGCCCGAGGGCTACGTGAACCCCTTGTCGCAGACCTACGGGTCCGACAAGGACCTTTCGCCCGCACCACGCAAGGACGACGGATGGGATCCCCGCCAATGGTGACACGCACGAACAGCACGGCGCGCCTGCTCGGCGTCGTGGCCTCAACACTGGCGCTCGCCACGGGGGCGACCGCTGTACCATCCGGGCCTGCTCATGCGGCGGACACCATCACTGCCGCCGACCAGCCCTATTTTGCGTACTACCACCTGGATCAAGCTCGAGCGAAGGGCTACACCGGACAAGGGGTCACCATCGCAATCCTGGACGGCGAGGTCGACACCAGTGCTCCAGAGCTGGCAGGTGCCGACATCACCGATAAGTCGCCGTGCACGGTGACTTCTTCCATGCGCACCAAAACCCACGGCACTGCCATGGCATCACTCTTGGTCGCACGAGACTACGGTATCTCCCCCAACGCAAAAATCCTCGCGTATCGCTTAACCCTTCCAGCCGAAGGAGACTCTTCCGGTACCGACTGCCAGAATGCCGCCGGGATCAGAAAAGACACGGTTCCATCATTGATCAATGCTGCCATTAACGACGGCGCACAGATCATCACTATCTCATCCTCAAATGAAGGTGGAACGGATCCTCTCAAGTGGGCAATGG
>CALBAF010000411.1 GCA_937926415.1 uncultured Actinomyces sp. | reverse complement strand
CGCCCGCGAGGCCGCCGAGGAGGCCGACGTGCGCATCGAGGTGCGCCGTCTCCTCTCCGTCGAGGTCGTCGGCCCCGTCACCTACGACAACGGCGACGTCACCACCTACCTGGACGTCGCCTTCGCCGCCGAGTGGGTGAGCGGCGAGCCCAGCCCCGCCGACGGAGAAAACAGCGAAACCGCGTTCTTCCGAGGCGACCAGCTTCCGCCCATGAACGACCGTTTCCGCCGCGCCGTCGCCAAGGCGCTGAGCGCCCGCCCCGACGCAGACTTCCTCACTGCCTGACCTCGCGTGAGCAGGGGCGCGCCCCGGCCTCGTCCGCGTGTGCGCGAAAAAGCTTGTGTTTCTGTCAAACCCCTTGCGGGACTGAAGTCCTAGTGGTGGAATGGGGTCATGGATACACCTAACGAGATCGTATACACCGTCACCGCCGACTCCACCGGTGGTCGGGCCGGCACCTCCTCCGTCCCCGCGCTCGGCATCAGCCACGTCATGCGCATGCCCAAGGAACTGGGCGGCCCCGGCGACGGCCCCAACCCCGAAGCCCTCTTCGCCATGGGCTACGGCGCCTGCTTCCAGGGCGCCATGGGCCTGGCCGCCAAGGAACTGGGCATCGACACCAAGGACTCTGTCGTGCGCACCACGATCGGCCTTGGCCCCGAGGGCGACTCCTTCGCCCTCACCGCCGACATTGAGGTCTTCATCCCCGGCGTCGAGCTCGACCGCGCCCAGGCCCTCGTCGACCGCGCGCACCAGCTGTGCCCGTACTCCAAGGCCACGCGCGGCAACGTGCCCGTCACCGTCACTGCGGTCGCCAACCTCTGAGCGCACCCGATAGACGAAAGAACCCCAGCCTCGCCGATTGGTGGACGAGGCTGGGGTTTTCCCATGTGTGCGGGCGTCAGGCGCCCTGCCAGTACGCCGCAAGCACCCGCGAGAGGTCGAGGAGGTCATCCACGTGGCTCATCTCGCGCGCCGAGTGCATCGACAGCAGGCCGATGCCCACGTCCACCGTCAGGATCCCCAGACGGGTCGCCGTGATCGGGCCGATCGTCGTCCCGCACGGCATCGCGTTGTTGCCCACGAAGCTCTGTGAAGCCACGCCCGCCGCCGCGCACGCGCGATTCCACAGGGCGATGCCCTCGGCGTCCGTCGCGTAGCGCTGCTTCGAGTTGATCTTGATGATCGGGCCGCGCCCCATCATCGGGCGGTTATCCGGATCGTGGTGGCCCGCGTAGTTTGGGTGCACCGAATGTGCCGCATCCGCGCTCACGCACGACGAGGCAGCGAGCATCCGCTCGAAGCCATCCTCGTCGCGGCCCAGAGCCTTCGCCGTGCGGCGCAGCACCGTCTCCAGGATCGGGCCCGCCGCACCCGTGCGCGACTCCGAGCCCACCTCCTCGTGATCGAAGCACATGAACACCGTGATGTCACCGCCCGCGGGCGTGCCCTGCGCGGCCAAGCGCTCCAGAGCCACCAGACCCGGGTGCACGCTCGACAGGTTGTCCTGTCGCGAGGCCGCGATGAACTGGCCCTTATCGCCGAAGAAACCCGGCCCCTGGCTGGGAGTGAGGATCAGGTCGAACGCCGCAACCTGCGACGCGTCGTCCAGGCCCGCCGTGCGCGCCACGTACTCCAGCACGTTGCCGTACGGGTTATCCACCGTCCACACCGGGTGCAGGTGCTTCTGCGGATCCAGCTTCAGTCCGCCCGGGTTGACGTCGCGATCCAGGTGAATCGCCAGCTGCGGAATGCGCGCGATCGGGCCCGTGCGGGCCAGGACGACCTCGCCGCTATTCAGGACCAGGCGACCCGCCAGCGTCAGCTCGCGATCCAGCCATGAGTTCCACATCATGCCGCCGTACACCTCGACGTCGATCTGGCCCCAGCCGTCCGGCGTCGTCGACTGCACCGACGGCTTCACTGAAAACGCCGGCGAATCCGTGTGCGCGCCCACGATACGGAAGCCCGCGTCATCCGCGACCGTCTCGGGAACAAACCACGCGGCCACCGCGCCGCCGCGCACCATCACGTGACCGCCCGGGGACGCGTCCCACGCGCCCCTCTCGTCGACGCGCGTAAAGCCGGCGTCCACGAGGCGCTGCGCCACGACCTCGGCCGCGTGATAGGGGGAAGGAGAATCAAGGAGGAAATGCTGATAGTCCACCGCGTTCGCGTGGACCTCGTCCAGTTCAAGCTGTGCCATACCCCAATGGTAGAACGCCGAGCGTGGGGTGGCCTACGCTTGAGGCATGAGTGAGATCCCCGCATACACCCTGTCCGACGGGCTGGACGTGCCCGCGATCGCGCTGGGCACCTACAACCTGCGCGGCGCCTCGGGCGTGGCCTCCATGGTGTCCGGCATCGAGGCCGGTTACCGCATGCTGGATAGCGCCTTCAACTACGAGAACGAGGGCGCCCTCGGGGCGGCCGTGCGCCGCTGCGGCGTGCCTCGCGAGGACCTGCGCCTGGTCTCCAAGCTCCCCGGGCGCCACCAGCGCTACGACGAAGCCGTCTACACTCTCGAAGAATCCCTCATGCGCGCCGGCCTGGACTACTGGGACATGTACCTGATCCACTGGCCCAACCCCAAGCGCGGCCGCTACGTCGAGGCCTTCCAAGCCCTGCTGGACGCGCGCGACCGCGGCCTCATCCGCTCCGTCGGCGTGTGCAACTTCCTGCCCGAACACCTCGACCGCGTGCACGCCGAGACCGGCGAGTACCCGAGCGTCAACCAGATCGAGCTGCACCCCTACTTCCCGCAGGCCTCCGCTCTGGCCTACCACGCGCAGGTCGGCGTGCTCACCGAGTCCTGGAGTCCGCTGGGGCGCAAGTGGCGCATCGTCGAAGACCCCGCGATCGTCGCCCTAGCCTCCGAAGTGGGCGTGTCCCCGTCGCGGCTCATCCTGCGCTGGCACTATCAGTTCGGCACCGTGCCCCTGCCCAAGTCCGGTAACCCTGAGCGCCAGCGCGAGAACCGTGACATCTTCTCCTTCTCGCTGTCGTCTGAGCAGATGGCTGCGATCAGCGCCCTCGGCCGCCCCGACGGCCGCCAGGCCGACCAGAACCCGGAGTACTACGAGGAGTTCTGAGGCTTCTCCGTTCGGCGGTGCTTGCGGCGCCGCTGGTGTTCCGGGCGCCGTCTGATCCTGCTGTGGGGCCGGGCTGCTCGGTGT